>NZ_LZLU01000014.1:0-70774 GCF_001673415.1 Mycobacterium sp. 1165196.3
CGACCACCCACGGCCAGCGCGCGGTGCTGCGTTCGTCGTCGGCGGCGGCCTCGTCGAACTCGTCGTAGTCGTAGAGCCGCAGATCCGCCGGCAGGTAGGGGCCGCTGGTGAAATGCTCGGACTCCGGAGCCGAATAGGCCCGTGAGTAGGCATCCGTCTCGTCGTTGTGGTCCGCCGCGGCCAGTTCGGCGCTGTCCTCGAAGGGTTCCGGCTCGTCCCCGACGTCGCCGTGCGACACGGATTCGAGATCGTCGGCCGGCTCGTCGCCGAGCTCCGGTTCGTGGCTGATCTCCTCGGCAGGGTCGGGTGCGTCAGGATCCCATTCCGGGGGTCTTGACCCGCTCATCTCTGCCTTTGCCTACCCTGTTCGACTGCCTCACCTGCGCACCAGACTCCGCGATCACAATCGATGCGGGCGCGCTGGGAAACTCCTCGTTTGCCTGGGCAGAACACTACCGAACCCCCAAGGGGCAAAGCCGTCGTGGCGAACGGCCCACCAATCACGTGATCGGATTGTGACCTTTATGCCGCGAATCAGTGCTTCTCGGGACCGATGTAGTACTCGAAGACCAAGCCGGCCACCGACGTCAGGATGAACATCACCCCGGCGGTGATCAGCCACGGCAGCCACAGCGCGATGCCGACCGCGGTCACCGAGCCCGACAGCGCGATCAGAATCGGCCACCAGCTGTGCGGGCTGAAGAAGCCCAATTCGCCTGCTCCATCGCTGATCTCAGCACCCTCGTAGTCCTCGGGCCGGGTGTCCAGCCGCCGCGCAACGAACCGGAAGAACGTCGCCGTGATCAACGCCAGGCCGCCGGTCAGCACCAGCGCGGTGGTGCCCGCCCACTCCACGCCCCCGGTGGCGAAGATCGCGGTCAGCACCCCGTAGAGCACCGCAACCACAATGAAAAACCCGGCGATGAACTCGAATAGCCTGGCTTCGATATGCATTTGGTGTCCTAACCTACTGGCTTCCGGCCAATTGACCGCGCTTGGTGTCGAACGGATGGGTGGTCACCGCGAGCGGCGGCTGCCCGATCGCCTGCAACGCCTCGGCGTTGCTCTTTCCGTCCATCCGCTGCTGCAGGTAGGCCTTGAAGTCGTTGGGCGCCACCACCCGAACCTCGAAGTTCATCATCGAGTGATACGTGCCACAGAACTCCGCGCAGTGGCCGACGAACGCGCCCGGCTTCTGGATCTCCTCGGTCTGGAACACGTGCACCGAGTTGTTCGCGTCGGCGTTGGGAATCACGTCGCGCTTGAACAGGAACTCCGGCACCCAGAACGTGTGCACCACGTCCGCGGACGCCAGGTCGAACTCGATGCGCTTGCCGGTGGGCAACACCAGCACCGGGATCTCCTCGCTGGATCCCAGCGTCTCAACCTTGTCGAAGTTCAGGTACTGCCGGTCGGAGGTGTTGAAGCCGCGGACGGCGCCGACGCGCTCCTCGCCGTGGGCGTCCTTGCCCTCCGGCTTGGACAGCATCGCCTTCTTGCGTTCCTGGTCCGTGCCGTCGTAGTTCAGCGTGCCGTCCTTGAAGGCCACGCGCTGATAGCCGAACTTCCAGTTCCATTGAAAGGCCGTGACATCGACCACTACCTCGGGGTCCTTGGCCAGGTGCAGCATCTTCTCCTGCACCACGACGGTGAAGTAGAACAGCACCGAGATGATGAGGAACGGGGTCACCGTGAGCACCAGCTCCAGCGGCATGTTGTAGCCGAACTGCCGGGGCAGGTCGGTGTCGGTGGCCTTCTTGCGGTGGAAGGCCGACGCCCAGAAGATGAGCCCGAACACGATGCCGCCGACCACCAGCGAGGCGATCACGGCGCCGATCCACAGTTCCCGGTTCAGGTGGGCCTCCGGGGTGATGCCCCGCGGCCAGCCCAGGGCCAGCGCGTCCGCCCAGCCGCTGCACCCGCTCAGGACCAGCGCCAGCACGCCCAGCGTAATCGCCAGCGCGAACGGCCGAAGACGGCGCCGAAACCTGCCCTGCGACAAACGTTGCGAACGGTCCTGCTCGCGAGGGGTCACGTTAGCGCCTCCTGCTCGGATATCGAATACTACGCAGCGTAGACCACGCGCCTGAGGCGGGCGACGAAACCCCGGCCCACCGGCTTGTCCGGCCATGGACGACGTGCCGGGTGCGACGGCCACGCACGCCCGCCAAGTGCGGCATACTGGGGCGCCGTGTGTGGTCTGCTGGCGTTCGTCGCCGCCCCGGGGAGCGCGGGCAAGGACTTGGACAAGGAGGCCGCCGCCCGAGCCGACGGCGCGGTCGCCCGCGCGTCGCACTCGATGCGCCACCGCGGGCCCGACGAGCCGGGCACCTGGGTGGACCCGGACACCGACGGCTCCGTCGTATTCGGCTTCAACCGGCTCTCGATCATCGACATCGCGCATTCACATCAGCCGCTGCGCTGGGGGCCGCCCGAGGAGCCCGGCCGCTACGTGCTGGTGTTCAACGGCGAGATCTACAACTACCTCGAGCTGCGCGACGAACTGGCCAGCCGGCACGGCGTCGCCTTCGCCACCGACGGAGACGGCGAGCCCATCGTCGCGGGCTACCACTACTGGGGCACCGACGTCTTGACCCGGCTGCGCGGCATGTTCGCGTTCGCGCTGTGGGACACCGCGACCCGCGAATTGCTCTGCGCCCGAGACCCTTTCGGCATCAAGCCACTGTTCATGGCGACCGGTACGGGCGGCACCGCGGTGGCCAGCGAAAAGAAGTGCCTGCTGGATCTGGCCGAGCTGGTGGGGTTCGACACCGCGATCGACGAGCGGGCCGTGCAGCACTACACCGTCCTGCAGTACGTGCCCGAGCCCGAGACGCTGCACCGCGGGGTGCGCCGGCTGGAATCGGGCTGCTACGCCCGCATCCGTCCGGACCGCCTGCAGCCGGAGGTCACCCGGTACTTCGTGCCGCGGTTCGCCGCGGTGCCGATCACCCGGGACACCGAACAGGCCCGCTACGACGAGATCACCGCGGTGCTCGAGGACTCGGTGGCCAAGCACATGCGCGCCGACGTCACTGTCGGGGCGTTCCTGTCCGGGGGAATCGACTCCACCGCCATCGCGGCGCTGGCCATCCGGCACAACCCGCGGCTGATCACGTTCACCACCGGCTTCGAGCGCGAGGGATTCTCCGAGATCGACGTCGCAGTGGCCTCGGCGGAGGCGATCGGTGCCCGGCACATCGCCAAGGTGGTCACGCCCGACGAGTTCGTCGCCGCCCTGCCCGAGATCGTCTGGTACCTCGACGAGCCGGTGGCCGACCCGGCGCTGGTGCCGCTGTTCTTCGTCGCGCGGGAGGCCCGCAAGCACGTGAAGGTGGTGCTGTCCGGCGAAGGCGCAGACGAGTTGTTCGGCGGTTACACGATTTACCGGGAACCCTTGTCGCTGAAGCCTTTTGACTATCTGCCGAGGCCGCTGCGGCGGTCGATGGGCAAGGTGTCCAAACCCCTGCCGGAGGGGATGCGGGGCAAGAGCCTGCTGCACCGCGGCTCCCTGACCCTCGAGGAGCGCTACTACGGCAACGCCCGCAGCTTCTCCGACGCGCAGCTGCGCGACGTGTTGCCCGGCTTCCGCGCGGAATGGACCCACACCGACGTCACCGCGGCGGTGTACGCCGAATCGGCGGGCTGGGATCCGGTGGCTCGCATGCAGCACATCGACCTGTTCACCTGGCTGCGCGGCGACATCCTGGTCAAGGCCGACAAGATGACCATGGCCAACTCGCTGGAGCTGCGGGTGCCGTTCCTGGATCCCGAGGTGTTCGCCGTCGCCTCCCGGCTGCCCGTCGAGGCCAAGATCACCCGCACGACGACGAAGTATGCGCTGCGGCGTGCGCTGGAGCCGATCGTGCCGGCGCATGTGCTGCACCGGCCCAAGCTGGGTTTCCCGGTGCCCATCCGGCACTGGCTGCGCGCCGGCGAACTGCTGGAGTGGGCGTACGCGATGGTGGACTCGTCGCAGGCCGGCCACCTGGTCGACCTAGCCGCCGTGCGACGGATGCTCGACGAGCACCGCAACGGCGTCAGCGATCACAGCCGCCGGCTCTGGACGCTGTTGATCTTCATGCTTTGGCACGCGATCTTCGTCGAGCGCACGGTGGTGCCCCAGATCAGCGAGCCGGTGTACCCGGTGCAGCTCTAGTACCGGCCCGTCTAGTACCGGCCCGCGCATCCGCGGTTGGGTGTGAAGCCAGGGCGTTGCGGGTGAATCCCTGGCGTTGATTGTCGGCGTGTCGCCGCCCTCAGCTCACGCTGGACGCCGTGGGTTCACACCCGAGGCGCCAGCGCGCCAGCTCTACGCGAGCACCGCGGCGATCTCGGTGGCCGCCTCGTCGCCGTAAGCGTCGGCCAGCCGGGTCTTGGCGACGGCCGGGTCCCACGTCCACTCCTGGGTGCCGGTCGACTCCAGCACCAGCACGGCGACCAGCGAGCCCAGCTGGGCCGAACGCTCGAGGTTGAGCCCGGCGGTGCGACCGGTGAGGAAACCGGCCCGGAACGCGTCGCCCACGCCGGTGGGATCGGTCTGGCTGGTCTCGGGCACCACACCGACGTGGGTGGTGGTCCCGTCGCGCTCGACGATGTCGACGCCCTTGGCGCCCAGCGTGGTCACCCGCAGGTCGACCTTCTTCTGCACGTCGGCCTCGGACCAGCCGGTCTTGGAGAGCAGCAGCTCCCACTCGTAGTCGTTGGTGAACAGGTAGGCGGCCCCGTCGACGAGCTTGTCGATCTCCGCGCCGGACAGCCGGGGCAGCTGCTGGGAGGGGTCGGCGGCGAACGGCAGGCCGAGCTTGCGGCACTCCTCGGTGTGCACCACCATCGCGTCGGGGTCGTTGGCGCCGACGATGACCAAGTCCGGCTGACCCACCGACGACACGACGTCGGCGAGCTTGATGTTGCGGGCCTCCGACATGGCGCCCGGGTAGAACGACGCGATCTGGGCCATGTCCTCGTCGGTGGTGCAGGTGAACCGGGCGGTCTTGGCGGTCTGCGAGATCAGCACGTTGTCGCAGTTGACGCCGTGGGACTGCAGCCACTGGCGGTAGTCGTCGAAGTCGTCGCCGGCCGCGCCGACCAGCGCCACGTCGCCGCCCAGCACGCCGATGGCGAACGCGATGTTGCCGGCCACGCCGCCGCGGTGAATCACCAGGTCGTCAACCAGAAAACTCAGGGAAACCTTCTGCAGGTGCTCGGCAAGCAGGTGCTCGGAAAACTTGCCGGGGAAACGCATCAGGTTGTCGGTCGCAATCGAACCTGTCACCGCGATCGTCACGAAAACTCCATCCTTCGTTAGTAAGGTTATCTAGCTTACTCACGGGCCTCGACCGTCGCTGGGTGCGCGGTCGGCGTGAGGTCGTGCGCTAGCCTCCCTAGGGAACTCACTCAAGTCGCCGGGATCACATGCTCGGGCCGCAACCCGATTGCAGTCCCGTCTACCACCGTAGGAGAACCACGATGGCAGGTCCGCACTCGCCGAACCACACCGGCGGCAGCGGCGGACCGAGCGGACCTGAGCCCCCACGCGAATCCGAGCCCCTCGAGTTCCCCGACGACCCCAACACCGACCCGGGTTTCGGCGCAGCCCCGCAGGCGGGAGCCGCTCCCGCCAATTATGCCGGGCAGCCCGGCGCGCCGGTGCCCTACCCGCGGTCCAAGCGGCGGCTCGTCGTCGCCATCGCGCTGGCCATCGCACTCGTCGCGGTGTTGACGGTGGCCATCGTGTACGGGGTCCGCACCAACGGGGCCAACACCGGCACCACCTTCTCCGAGGGCGCGGCGAAGACGGCCATCCAGGGCTACCTAGATGCGCTAGAACACCGCGACATCGACGAGATCGCCCGCAACGCGCTGTGCGGCCTGTACGACGGGGTCCAGGACAAGCGGTCCGACCAGGCGCTGGCCAAGCTCAGCAGCGACGCGTTTCGCAAGCAGTTCTCCGAGGTCGAGCTGACCTCGATCGACAAGATCGTCTACCTGTCGCAGTACCAGGCTCAGGCGTTGTTCACCATGAAGGTGTCGCCGGTGAGCGGGGCCCCGATGCACGGGCAGGTGCAGGGCATCGCGCAGCTGCTGTTCCAGCGCGGCCAGATCATGGTCTGCTCGTACGTGCTGCGCACCGGCGGCTCGTACTGAGTGCGAAACCGTCAGCCGGGCTACAACCCGGTTGACGGATTTGGCGGGATCAACCGATCAGTTGAACGAGTCGCCGCAGGCGCACGAGCCGGTGGCGTTGGGGTTGTCGATGGTGAAGCCCTGCTTCTCGATGGTGTCCACGAAGTCGATGGACGCGCCTTCGACGTAGGGCGCGCTCATCCGGTCCACGGTCAGCGTCACGCCCCCGAACTCCGCGGTCAGGTCGCCGTCCAGCGTCCGGTCGTCGAAGAAGAGGTTGTAGCGCAGGCCGGCGCACCCGCCCGGCTGCACGGCGATGCGCAGCGCGAGGTCGTCGCGGCCCTCCTGGTCCAACAGGGACTTTGCCTTGGTGGCGGCGGCCTCGGTCAGGATCACGCCGTGGGTTGTCGTGGCGTTCGACTCGTTTTGCACCGTCATTGCTTCTCCTACATGCCTCATCGTTGGGTGGGTCCGATCAAGCCCGATACCGCCGGCTTGCGCCGGGCGATCCGGATCGCGCGAAAGTCCACTGCTTCAACGGTACCTTGACGGACCGCTATTCCCGAGTCGCGCCGCCACAACGGAGGCCAGGCCCATGAGCTGGTTGGCGGCGTCGGCCTGCGCCAACCGCACCGATCCGGCGTGCTCGGCGATGGACAACGCGGCCATGATGCCCGACGAACGCACCGTCGCGTTGTCGAGGTCGACCTGGCCGGCCAGCACGACCACCGGAATCCCCCGCGGCCGGGCCGCGTCGGCGAGAAATCCCACCACCTTGCCGTGCAGGGATTGCTCGTCGAACCGGCCCTCGCCGGTGACGATCAGCTCCGCGGTGTCCAGGTCGTCGGACAGCCGGGTGTGTTCGGCGATGATGGCCGCCCCGGACTGACAGCGGCCGCCGAGCGCCAGCAGCCCGGCACCGATCCCGCCGGCGGCCCCCGCGCCGGGCTCGGCGCTCACGTCGCGCCCCGCCACCGCTTCCAGGATCAGCGCCCACGCCTGCAGGCGAACCTCCAGCGCGGCGACGGTGGCCGTGTCCGCGCCCTTCTGCGGCCCGAACACCCGGGCCGCCCCCCACGGGCCCAGCAGCGGGTATTCGGTGTCGGAGGCCGCGATCAGCTCCACGTTGCCCAGCTGCCGGCGGGCGGTGTCCAGGCCGCCGAGCTCGGCGATCATGCCCTGCCCCCCGTCGGTGCAGGCGCTGCCGCCCAAACCCACCACGATGCGCGTCGCCCCGACCCGCAGCGCCTCGGCGATCAGCTGGCCCACGCCTTTGCTGTGCGCCGCCATGGCGGTCTCCGGGGTGGGTGGTCCACCGATCAGCGCCAGGCCGCACGCTTGGGCGCACTCCAGGTAGGCGGTGGCCGACCCGGGGTCGAACACCCAATCGGCTTCGACCATGGCTTTCAGCGGTCCCGAGACCCTTAGCCGACGCGTCTCCCCCAGCCGGCTGGCCAGCACCTCGACGAAGCCGGGGCCGCCGTCGGATTGCGGGGCGACGATGAACCGGTCGCCGGGACGCGACCGGGTCCAGCCGGTCGCGATGGCGGCGGAAGCCTCCAGCGCCGACATGCTGTCGGCGTAGCAGTCCGGGGCGACCAGAACTTGCATGGCGGGCAATTGCAGGCGGCCGGGGGCCAGGCCGGGACCATCATCATCCGAGGCCATCGACCCGTCGTCCATCAAAGGCAGCCGTTCATCACGTGTAAGAGTAGGGCCAAGGGAGGCACTAACGCAGGTCTAATAGCAAGGCATTCCAGGCGAATTCCGGCCCGGGTCGCGCGCGAAGTAACCTGGCCACTGTGAAGCTGTTGGGCCGTAAGAAAGGCCAGGACCCCGACCTCGACGAAAACGCGGCCACCGCGGCCGTCGCCGGCGTTGCTGGCGCCTCGGGCGACGCAACCCGCGAGGCGCAGCGGACGGGCCCCAAGGGCCGCCCCACGCCCAAGCGCAACGAGGCGCGGCGCAACGCGCGCAAGGGACCGGTCGCGCCGGCCCCCATGACCGCCGCCGAGGCGCGGGCGCGGCGCAAATCGCTGGCCGGCCCCAAGCTCAGCCGCGAGGAGCGCCGCGCCGCCAAGGCCGCCGGCCGCGCCGGCATGTCGGAACGCCGGGCGAAGATGATGGCCGGCGAAGAGGGTTACCTGTTGCCGCGCGACCAGGGGCCCATCCGCCGCTACGTGCGCGACGTGGTGGATTCGCGGCGCAACCTGCTGGGCCTGTTCATGCCGTCGACCCTGTTTTTGATGTTCGTCATGTTCGGCGTCCCGCAGCTGCAGCTGTGGGTATCGCCGGCGATGCTGGTGCTGATGGCCGTGATGAGCGTCGACGGGTTGATCCTGGGCCGCAAGGTCAGCAGGTTGGTCGACGCGAAGTTCCCGGACAACACCGAAAGCCGTTGGAAGCTTGGCCTTTACGCCGCCGGCCGGGCGTCCCAGATGCGCCGGCTGCGGGCGCCGCGGCCCCAGGTCAAGCACGGCAGCCGTGTCGAGTAGAGCTCGCCGGAAGGCCGGCTGACATCGGTGCGCACCCTGGTGCTCGGCGGGATCAGGTCGGGCAAGTCGCAGTGGGCGGAGCAAGCCATCGCCGACGGATTGCCGGCGGGGCAGGCGGTTCAATACCTGGCGCCCGGGCCGGCCGGCAACGACGATGCGGCCTGGGCGCAGCGGATCGCCCGCCACCGCGCCCGCCGGCCCGCGCACTGGTCGACGATCGAAACCGACGACTTCGCAACGCAATTGCGCCAATGCCCGGACACCCCGACGCTCGTCGACGATCTCGGCACCTGGCTGACCGCCGCGCTGGACCGCAACGGCGCCTGGGACGGCGGCTCGGTGGCGGCCGCCGTCGATGACGTGCTGGCCGCGGTCGGCGACTTCGCTTCCCCGCTGGTGCTGGTCAGCCCGGAGGTCGGCTTGACGGTGGTGCCCGCCACCGCCTCCGGACGCCGGTTCGCCGACGAGCTGGGCGGCCTCAACCAGCGCCTCGCCGGGTTGTGCGACCGGGTGGTGCTGGTGGTGGCCGGCCAGCCGGTCCCAATCAAACCGTCGGGGGCCTGATGCAGTTCGCCGCCATCTCACCGCCCGATGTGGACGTCGCCGCCGCCGCGCGCGCCCGCCAGGACGCCCTGACCAAGCCCCGCGGCGCGCTGGGCCGGCTCGAGGATCTGTCGGTGTGGGTCGCGTCGTGTCAGGGGCATTGCCCGCCAAGGCAATTCGAGCGTGCCCGGGTGGTGGTGTTCGCCGGTGATCACGGCGTCGCCCGCTCGGGTGTGTCGGCCTACCCGCCGGAGGTGACGGCGCAGATGGTCGCCAACTTCGACGCCGGCGGGGCCGCGATCAACGCCCTGGCCGACATCGCCGGCGCGACGGTGCGGGTCGCCGACCTGGCCGTCGACGCCGAGGCGCTGACCGAACGGATCGGCGCCCACAAGGTGCGCCGCTCCAGCGGCGACATCCGGGTGCAGGACGCGTTGAGCGACGACGAGACCGCGCAAGCGCTCGCGGCCGGTGCGGCAATCGCCGACGAGGAGGTCGACGCGGGCGCCGACCTGCTGATCGCCGGGGACATGGGCATCGGAAACACCACGCCCGCAACCGTGTTGGTGGCGGCCCTGACGAACGCCGAGCCGGTCGCGGCGGTGGGCTTCGGCACCGGGATCGACGACGCCGGGTGGGCGCGCAAGACGGCCGCGGTGCGCGACGCCCTGTTTCGCGCGCGGCAGGTGCTGCCCGATCCGGTCGCGCTGCTGCGCTGCGCCGGTGGCGCCGACCTGGCCGCGCTGGCGGGCTTCTGCGCGCAGGCCGCGGTCCGGCGCACGCCGTTGCTGCTCGACGGCATGGCGGTGACGGCGGCCGCGCTGGTCGCCGAGCACCTGGCGCCGGGCGCCCGGCTGTGGTGGCAGGCCGGTCACCGGTCCACCGAGCCCGCGCATGCGCTCGCGCTGACGGCGCTGGATCTCGAGCCGATCCTCGACCTGCGGATGCGGCTGGGCGAGGGAACCGGCGCCGCCCTCGCGGTGCCGGTGCTGCGCGCCGCGGTGGCCGCCCTGTCGTCGATGGCGACCTTCGCCCAGGCCGGTGTGTCCGACCGCCTCGACGGCCCCGCACCAGCCGCTCCCCCGCCGTGATCCGTTCGCTGGCAACGGCTTTCGCGTTCGGTACGGTGCTGCCCGTTCCGGGCGGCGGCCATGCGCCGATGGACCGCGCCGCCATGGCCGCGCTGCCGGTGGTGGGCGCCGTGCTGGGGGCCCTGGCCGCCGCCGTGACCTGGGGCGGGGTGCACGTGTTCGGGCCGTCGGGCCCGCTGCCCGGCCTGCTGGCGGTCGCGGTGCTGCTGTTGGTGACGCGCGGCCTGCACGTCGACGGTGTCGCCGACACGGCCGACGGCCTGGGCTGCTACGGCCCGCCGCAGCGGGCGCTGGCGGTGATGCGCGAGGGATCGACCGGGCCGTTCGGCGTCGCCGCCGTCGTCGTCGTGATCATGCTGCAGGCACTGGCGTTTTCTGCGTTGGGGGCCACCGGCCGGGTGTGGCCCGGCGTGGCCGGGATCGCCGTGGCGGTGTTCGCGGGCCGGGTGGCCGCGGTGCTGGCCGGCCACCGGTCGGTGCCCGCGGCCGAGGGCAGCGCCCTGGGGGTGCGGGTCGCGGGCAGCCAGCCGACCTCGGTGGTGGCGGCCTGGGTCGCGGTGCTGCTCGCCGGCTCGCTGCTGGCCGGGCCGCGGCCGTGGCAGGGCCCGGTGGCGGTGGCGGTGGGCCTGGGCTGCAGCGCGATCCTGGTGCGGCACTGCGTGCGCCGATTCGGCGGCATCACCGGCGACGTGCTGGGCGCGGCGATCGAACTGGCCGCGACGGCGAGCGCCGTGGCGCTCGCGGGCCTGGTGCGGTTCTGAGCTCGAGCGTGAAATTAATTTCACGCTCACGCCCGAATGTGAAGCTAACTTCACACTCGAGAGCCAACTAGCCCAGCCGGGCCATCCAGCCGTGGGTGTCGGCGAAGGTGCCGCGCTGAATCCCGGTCAGCGTGTCGCGCAGCGCCATGGTCACCTCGCCGGGTTGACCGTCGGCGACAGTGAACTCGGCATCGCCGTACTTCACGTGCGAGACCGGGGTGATCACCGCGGCGGTGCCGCAGGCGAACACCTCGGTGATCTCCCCGGCGGCGGCCTTCTTCTGCCACTCGTCGATATCGATCTTGCGTTCCTCGACGGAGAATCCGGCATCAATGGCCAACTGCAGCAAGGAGTTTCGCGTTATGCCGGGCAGCAGTGAGCCCGACAGCTCGGGGGTGACCAGCCGCGCCGACCCGCCGCTGCCGAACACGAAGAAGATGTTCATCCCGCCCATCTCTTCGACGAAGCGCCGCTCGACGGCGTCCAGCCACACCACCTGGTCGCAGCCGTTGGCCGCGGCCTCGGCCTGAGCCGACAGCGAGGCCGCGTAGTTGCCGCCGAACTTGGCGGCGCCGGTGCCGCCGGGGCTGGCCCGCACGAACTCCGTCGACACCCAGACGGTGACCGGGCTGATGCCGCCCTTGAAATAGGCGCCGGCCGGCGACGCGATCAGCAGGTAGCGGTAGCGCTTGGACGGCCGCACCCCCAGCCCGGGCTCGGTGGCGATGACGAACGGGCGCAGGTACAACGCCTCCTCGCCCCCGGCCGCCGGAACCCAGGCGCGATCGACTGCGATCAGCTGGCGCAGCGATTCCATGAACAGCTCTTCGGGCAGTTCCGGGATGGCCAGCCGCCGCGCCGACGACCGCAACCGGGCGGCGTTGGCCTCGGCGCGAAACGACACGATCGAGCCGTCCGCCCACCGGTACGCCTTGAGCCCCTCGAAGATCTCCTGCGCGTAGTGCAGCACGATCGCGGATGGATCCAGCTCGATGGGGCCGTACGGGATGACGCGCGCGTTGTGCCAACCGTCGCCGGTCTCGTCGTAGTCGATGGACACCATGTGATCGGTGAAGTACTTGCCGAAACCCGGCTCGGCCAGGATGGTTTCGCGTTCGGCATCGGTTGCCGGAGTTGCCGAGCGCGAAACCGTGAACTCGAGGGAGCCACTGGTCATCCGCCGATTGTATATCCGCCTACCGAATCGGATTTCGCCCGCGCACGCGGCGCCGCTAGCGCGTTTTCACCGCGACGAAGGGCGGGCGCACGACCTCGCACGCGGCGGGACGACCCCGGACGTCGACGGTGACCTGTTGACCGTCCTCGACGCCGGCGTCGGTGTCAATGAGCGCCAGCGCGATGCCGGCCTGCAGCGTCGGGGAGAACGTGCCCGACGTGGTGACCCCCACCGGGGTGTCGCCCGCGAGCACCGTCAGCCCGGCACGCAGCACGCCGCGGCCCACCATCCGCAGCCCGCGCAGCAGCCGGCGCGGGCCCGCCTCCTTCTCGGCCAGCAGGGCCTCGCGGCCGAAGAACGCGTCCTTCTTCCAGCCGATCGCCCACCCGCAGCGGGCCTGCAGCGGGGAGATGTCCAGGGCCAGTTCGTGGCCGTGCAGCGGGTAGCCCATCTCGGTGCGCAGGGTGTCGCGGGCGCCTAGACCGGCCGGCTCACCGCCGTCGGCGCCGACCGCCTCGGCCAGGGCGTCGAACACCACACCCGCGGATTCCCACGGCGGCAGCAGCTCGTAGCCGTGCTCGCCGGTGTAGCCGGTGCGGCACACCCGGACCGGCACGCCGGAGAACGACGTGTCGGCGTAGGCCATGTAATCCATGTCGGTGGGCAGGCCCAGCCGGCCGAGCACCTCGGCCGAGCGGGGCCCCTGCACGGCCAGCACCGCGAAGGACCGGTGCTCGTTGGTGATGGTCAGCCCGCTCGGTGCGGCGGCTTGGAGCGCCTCGACCACGCCGGCGGTGTTGGCGGCGTTGGGCACCAGGAAGATCTCGTCGTCGTCGACGTAGTAGGCGATCAGGTCGTCGATGACGCCGCCGGATTCGGTGCAGCACAACGTGTATTGCGCCTTGCCCGGACCGATGCGGCCCAGGTCGTTGGTCAGCGCGGAGTTGACGAACTGCGCGGCCCCCGGCCCGCGGATCAGCGCCTTGCCCAGGTGGCTGACGTCGAAGAGGCCGACCGCGTTGCGCGTCGCGTTGTGCTCGCTGACGGTGCCGGCATACGACACCGGCATCAGCCAGCCGCCGAACTCGGCGAAACTGGCGCCCAAGCTCCGGTGACGCTCTTCCAACGGTCCGTGCAAAACCTCGGCTGCATCGCTCACGACTCTTCACCCTAATCAGCGGTGACGGCCGGACCGTTAGGGTGATGCGGATGAGCACAGAACCCGGTTACGCCTCCCCCGCTATAAGTGTCGCCTCCTCGCTGCCACGGCGCGCCGCCGCGTCGACCGTGCTGATCGTGCCCGTCGTGTCGACCGGTGAGGACGACAAGCCGGGCGCGGCCGTCGCGGCCGCCGAGCCGTTCCTGTCCTCCGACGCGGTGGCCGAGATCGAATCGGGTCTGCGGGCGCTGGAGGCCACCGGCGGCGCCGAACAGGTGCACCGGTTGGTGGTGGGATCGCTGCCGGTGTCCAGCGTGCTGACCGTCGGCCTGGGCAAACCGCGGTCCGAATGGCCCGCCGACACCATCCGTCGCGCCGCGGGCGTGGCCGCGCGTTCGCTGGGCAAGACCGAGTCGGTGCTCACCACGCTGGGCGAGCTGCCCGGCGAGGGCATCGCTGCGGCCGCCGTCGAGGGCCTGATCCTGGGCAGCTACCGGTTCACCGAGTTTCGCAGCGAGAAGACCGCACCCAAAGACCAAGGGCTGCGCAAGATCACGGTGCTCGCCTCGGAAACTAAAGGGGCGAAGGACGCCAAGAACGACGCCGCGCACGGCGCCGCCGTCGCCACCGCCGTCGCCACCGCCCGCGACTTCGTCAACACCCCGCCCAGCCACCTCTTTCCCGCCGAATTCGCCAAGCGCGCAAGGGCTTTGGGTGAATCCGTCGGTCTCGAGGTGGAGGTGCTGGACGACAAGGCGCTGCAAAAGGGCGGCTACGGCGGGATCATTGGTGTCGGGCAGGGCTCGTCGCGCCCGCCGCGGCTGGTGCGCCTGATCCACCGCGGTTCGAAGCTGGCCAAGCGGTCCAAGCAAGCCAAGAAGGTGGCGCTGGTCGGCAAAGGCGTCACGTTCGACACCGGCGGCATCTCGATCAAGCCCGCGGCGGGGATGCACCACATGACCTCGGACATGGGCGGTGCCGCCGCGGTGGTCGCGACCGTCGCGCTGGCCGCGCAGTTGCGACTGCCGATCGACGTGATCGCCACCGTGCCGATGGCCGAGAACATGCCGTCGGCCACCGCGCAGCGCCCGGGCGACGTGCTGACGCAGTACGGCGGCATCACCGTCGAGGTGCAGAACACCGACGCCGAGGGCCGGCTCATCCTGGCCGACGCCATCGTGCGGGCATGCGAGGACAACCCCGACTATCTGATCGAGACGTCGACGCTGACCGGTGCGCAGACGGTGGCGCTGGGCGCCCGGATCCCCGGGGTGATGGGCAGCGACGAGTTCCGCGACCGCGTCGCTGCGATCTCGCAGCGGGTGGGCGAGAACGGCTGGCCGATGCCGCTGCCCGACGAACTCAAGGAAGACCTGAAGTCCACCGTGGCCGACCTTTCCAACATCAGCGGGCAGCGCTTCGCCGGGATGCTGGTGGCGGGGGTGTTCCTGCGCGAGTTCGTCGCCGACGGCGTGAGTTGGGCGCACATCGATGTGGCCGGCCCGGCCTACAACACCGGCAGTCCGTGGGGCTACTCGCCGAAGGGTTCCACCGGCGTGCCGACGCGGACCATGTTCGCGGTACTGGAGGACATCGCCGAAAACGGCTAGGGAATAAGCCTTTTGAGCACGGCGCGCCCGAGTTTGCGGCGCGGCCAGCCGGTCGCGCCGTCGGCGGCCAGCGCGGCGTTGGCGGCGTTGCGCCCGCATGCCCCGTGCACCGAGCCGCCCGGTGTCGCCGACGCGCTGCCCAGATACAGCCGCTCGACCGGTGTTTCGGCCCGGCCCATGCCGGGCGCCGGCCGGAAGATCAGCATCTGCTGCAGTTGCGACGTGCCCCCATTGACCGCGCCGTGGTGCAGATTAGCGTCGTGAGCCTCCAGGTCCGACGGGCGTTGCAGAAAGCGTCCGACGACATGGTCACCGAACCCGGGCGCGTGTTCTTCGATCACGCGATCCATCGACGCGGCAACCCGCTCCGCCGAAGCATCGTCATGCACGCCGCGCGGCAGATGCGTGTAGGCCCAGACACTTTCGGTGCCATCCGGCGATCGGGTCGGGTCGGCAGTGGTGGTCTGGCCCAGCAGCATGAACGGATGTTCGGGCACTGTGCGCGTGTTCACGTCGGCCATCCAACGAATCAGGCCACGCCCGTCGGCGCCCAGATGAACGGTGCCGACGTCGCGCAGGTTCTTGGCATGCCACGGGATCGGGGCATCGAGCGCATAGTTGACCTTGACTACCGGCGGATCCCAGACGAAGTGTTTGAGATCCCGCAGCAACCCCGACGGCACCGCATCCGGCGGCAGCATGTGGCAGAACAGCCGCGGGGCGGTGACATCCGCGATCACCGCGCGACGCGCGCGAACGGTTCGCCCGTCGGTGGTGCAGACACCGGTCGCCCGCCCGCCCTGCACCTGAATGCGGGCGACGTCCTGGTTGCACTCGATCTGCGCCCCCGCCGAGTGGGCGCGCTTGACCAGCGCCGCCGTCAACTGGCCCGAACCTCCGACGGGAACCGGCCAACCGCAGTCCTGGGCGAGCATGGTCATCAGCAGCCCCATGACACCGCTACCCGGCGCATCCAGCGGGATGTCAGCGTGTAAAGCGTTGCCCAGCAACATAACTCGCGGCGCATCACCGTCGAACAACTGGTCGGCCATGGCGTTGGCGGGCTGCACCAACAGGTTGGCCAGTCGCAGCGCATCCGACGTCCCGAGTTTGCGCAACAGGGTCAGCAGCGGGCGCATCGGGGGGAACGGCGACAGGATCGCTTCGAGCAGCGGCCTTTTCACCTCGTCCCACAACGCAACGATGCGTAGCCAATTGTCGCCGTCGCCCGGCGTGCGACGCTCGAACTCCTCCGCGGTCTGGGCGGGATCGTGATACACGATGGGCGGGTCGTCGTCGGCGGCGTTGCGCGGGTGGCCAACCACCGTCGGCGCGTGCGACCACCGCAGCCCGTGGTCCTCCAGCTGCAGCGCCGCCATCGCCGGAGACGCCACCGTCATCGGGTAGTAGGAGCTGAACAAGTCGGTGATGTAGCCCGGTGTCAGCTCGGCGCTGCGCACCGCGCCGCCGGGCTCGGGCTGGGCTTCCAGCACCAGCACGTCCCAACCCGCGTCGGCCAGCATCGACGCCGCCACCAGCCCGTGGTGTCCCGCCCCGATCACGACGGCGTCGGCGGTGTCGCGCACGGTCACTTCACCTGGCTCGGCTCCAGGCGCTCGGCCAGTGCCGCCAGCCGCCACAGGCACTCCTTGTTGCGCGGGTACGCCGCGGCCAACGCGACGGAATCGGGAACGGCCGCCATTGGGCCCTGCACGGGAACCTCGATCATCTCGATCCGGCACCCGCCCGGAATCTCGTGCAGCAGCATGGTGATTCGCGCGGCGCCCAGCGGGCCCAGGCGAGCGCACAGCACCAGCTTGTGCGGGGGTTCACACTCCTCCACGATGGTGGCGTCGTTGATCACCAACGGCCAGATCCCGATCGAGTGCTTGATCGAGGAGCCGGGTTCCGGCCAATTCGGATCGACGGCGCGCATCCGGCTGTTGCCCACCACCCACTGGGTGTAGGTCCAGCCCTGGGCGAGCACCTCCCATATCCGCTCACACGACTCCGGCACCTCGCGCGTTGCAGTGATCACGTGCACACCCCTTCATGTCTTGCGTTACCGCGGCCGGATACCCGGCAATCGCCGGGTTATTCGGCGTCAACGCCGGGTTTACCGGCGCATGCCTGCGGCTAATCTCCCTAGCGGTCGAAATCCCCGCGACGAAAGGCGAGACCATGACGGTGCGACGGTTGATCATCGGCGTGGGCGCCGTGCTGTTGTTGGCCGGAATCATCGGCCTGCTGGCGCCGGTGTCGGTTTCCGACAGCAACGGCCACTCGGTCGGCTGCGGAAACGCCGTGGCGACGGACCTTTCCGCGGCCCGCAGCGCGAACAACAGCAGTGGGGCGAACATCCCGATCCTGAACCAGATCGTCCCGCACACCGACTACGTCGCGCAGTGCCAGTCGTCGGTGGGCAGCCGGCGCGCATGGGCGATACCGCTGGCCGTGCTGGGGGTCATCGCAATCGGAGCGACGTTGCTGACCGGACGCCGCGGGGCGGCGACGGGCGCTTAGCGCGGCTCAGATCACCCGGATGCGCGCGGCGTTGCGCAGCCCTTGCGGCGCGACCCGCGAAAGCCCGTACAGCGCATAGGCTTCCGGCGCCACCGGGCGAATCGGTTTCTTCTTCTGGACCGACGACAGGATCGCGTTGGCGACCTTGTCGGGGCCGTAACGCCGCAGCGCGAACATCTCGCCCAGCTGGCCGCGGCGACCGTCGACGGCGTCGGCCTGCTTGCCGGCGGGCGCGTCGAACCGCGTGGTGTTGATGATGTTGGTGTCGATGACGCCGGGGCAGATGGTGGTCAGGCCCACCCCGGCGGCGTCGAGTTCGGCGCGCAGGCAGTCGGAGAACATGAAGGTCGCCGCCTTCGACGTGCAGTAGGCGCTCAGCGACTGCAGCGGCGCGTAGGCCGCCATCGACGACACGTTGACGATGTAGCCGCCGGTGCCGCGCTCCACCATCCGCCGCGCGAACGCCCGGCACCCGTTGACCACACCGCCCAGGTTGACGTCGAGCACCCGGTCGAACTGCTCGGGCGGGGTGTCCAGGAAGCCGCCCGCCTGTCCGATGCCGGCGTTGTTGACGACGATGTCCGGGACGCCGTGCTCGCCGCTGACCCGCTCGGCGAACGACTCCACCGCCTGCGCATCGGACACGTCGAGCACGTAGGCGTGCGCGACGCCGCCGCGAGAGGCGATCTCGGCCGCGGTGGCCTTGACGGCCGCCTCGTCGATGTCGCTGATGACCAGCTCGGCGCCTTCGCGCGCGAAGGCGAACGCGGTCTCGCGGCCGATGCCGCTGCCGGCGCCGGTGACCGACACGAGGGTGTCGCCGAACGCCCCGCGGGGCCGCCCCACCTGCGCGCGCAGCAGCGCGCGGCTGGGCTGCTTGCCCTCGGCCTGGTCGGCGAACTCGTGCACCGCCGCAGCCATCACCTGCGGGTGCGACATCGGCGAGAAGTGACCGGCCTGGATGTCGCGGCGCCACAGCCGCGGCACGAAGCGCGGGGTGTGGTCGTAGCCGTAGGGCCGCACATACTTGTCTTTGGTGTTGACGATGAGCTGCACCGGCACGTCGATGACCGCGACGCCCTGCTTGCGACCGGAGAAGGAGCGAAAGTAGTTGGCGGGATAGGTTTTCACCGACCGGGCGGCATCGGCGGCCAGTTTGTCGGAATGGTGGATCCGCTCGACGGGGATGTTGTCGACGGCGTTGCGGCGCAGCGCCGGGACCGACAGGGTCAGCCGCAGGAACAACGGCGCGAGCACCGGGATCGAGAACAAGATCATGTAGCTCAGCCGCAGCGCCTGGCTGATCGCCCGGATAAAGGTGCGCGGCTTCCAGGGCGCCCGCAGCCCGCTGAAGATGTAATCGACCAGTTGGTCCTGAGCGGGTCCGGACACCGACGTGAACGTGGCAACCCGGTCACTGGCGCCGGGGCGCTTCAGGTAGTGCCAGATGCCCACCGAGCCCCAGTCGTGGGCGAGCACGTGCACGGGCCGGCCGGGGCTCAGCTCGCCGGTCACCGCGGCGAAGTCGTCGGCGAAGCGGTCCATGCTGTAGGCGGACACCGGCTTGGGCGCCGAGGACATCCCGACGCCGCGGTTGTCGTAGCGGATGATGCGGAACCGCTCGGCCAGCAGTGGGACGACCCCGTCCCAC
The DNA here is from genome assembly GCF_001673415.1 of Mycobacterium sp. 1165196.3. Classification (NCBI taxonomy): domain Bacteria; kingdom Bacillati; phylum Actinomycetota; class Actinomycetes; order Mycobacteriales; family Mycobacteriaceae; genus Mycobacterium; species Mycobacterium sp. 1165196.3. Next base: position 19,137 of record NZ_LZLU01000014.1, read on the forward strand.
AGCACGTGCGAGTCGGGGAAGCCGTGCACCAGCACGACGGTGGGGCCCTCGGGGTTGCCCTCTTCGTAGACCGCGATGCGGGCGCCGTCGGCGCTGTCGACGAAGTGTTGGGGTAGTTGTGGTGTTGGCGGCATTTCCGACCTCCCCGCTCTGGCTGGACTGGCCACACCGTAGCAAGCGTGATCGGTGTCACCCGCCCGGCGCGGGGTATCTGCCCTGGATGTGTGCCGACAACGGCGCAGTGACAGGATAGTTTTGGATTGCGACTTCGCCTTCCGCAAGCGAGCTGATCGACCCGCCCCGACCCACGAGCGATCGAGGAGTCAGAAACGATGGCCTTCTCCGTCCAGATGCCGGCACTCGGTGAGAGCGTCACCGAGGGGACGGTCACCCGCTGGCTCAAGCAGGAGGGCGACACGGTCGAGCTCGACGAACCGCTCGTCGAGGTGTCGACGGACAAGGTCGACACCGAGATCCCCTCGCCGGCCGCGGGTGTGCTGACCAAGATCGTCGCCCAGGAGGACGACACCGTTGAGGTGGGCGGTGAGCTGGCCGTCATCGGCGACGCCGCCGAAGGCGGCGGGGCGGGCGGCGACTCGCAGGCGCCGAGCCAGCCGGAGCCCCAAGCGCAGCCTGAGCCGGAGCCCGAGCCGGAGCCCCAACCGGAGCCCCAGGCTCAGGCCCAGCCGGAGCCCGCGCCCGCCCAGCAGAGTTCCGGCGGCGGCGACGCGACCCCGGTGCTGATGCCCGAGCTCGGCGAGTCGGTGACCGAGGGCACCGTGACCCGCTGGCTCAAGCGCGTCGGCGACTCGGTCCAGGTCGACGACGCGTTGGTGGAAGTGTCCACCGACAAGGTCGACACCGAGATCCCCTCGCCGGTCGCCGGTGTCCTGATCAGCATCACCGCCGAGGAAGACGCCACGGTGCCCGTCGGTGGCGAGCTCGCCCGCGTCGGCGCCGGTGCCGAGGCCGCCGCGCCGGCGGCACCCGCCGCTCCACAGCCGCCGCCCGCGCCCAAGCCCGAGCCCGAACCGGCGCCCCAGCCCCAGGCGCAGCCCAAGCCGCAACCCAAGCCTGAACCCGCGCCGCAGCCCAAACCTCAACCGGCACAGGCCCAACCGGCAACTCAGCCAGCAAGCCCGGGTGGTGACGGCGCGCCGTATGTGACGCCGCTGGTGCGAAAGCTGGCCGCCGAGAACAACATCGACCTGAACTCGATCACCGGCACCGGGGTCGGCGGGCGCATCCGCAAGCAGGACGTGCTGGCCGCCGCCGAGGCGAAGAAGGCGCCGCCCCCGGCCGCGGCGGCTCCCGCCGCGCAGGCCCCCGCCGCCCCCGCGGCGCCCAAGGCCGCTGCGGCGCCGAGCCCGGCTCCGGCGTTGGCGCACCTGCGGGGCACCACCCAGAAGGCCAGCCGGATCCGTCAGATCACCGCGAACAAAACACGCGAATCCCTGCAGGCCACAGCGCAACTCACCCAGACCCACGAGGTCGACATGACCAAGCTGGTGGGGTTGCGGGCCAGGGCCAAGGCGGCGTTCGCCGAGCGCGAGGGCGTGAACCTGACCTTCCTGCCGTTCATCGCCCGGGCGGTGATCGACGCGCTGAAGATCCACCCCAACGTCAACGCGAGCTACAACGAGGACACCAAGGAGATCACCTACTACGACGCCGAGCACCTCGGCTTCGCGGTCGACACCGAGCAGGGTCTGCTCTCCCCCGTCGTGCACAACGCCGGCGACCTGTCGCTGGCCGGGCTGGCCCGGGCGATCGCCGACATCGCCGCGCGCGCCCGCTCGGGCAATCTCAAACCCGACGAGCTGTCCGGCGGCACCTTCACGATCACCAACATCGGCAGCCAGGGCGCGCTGTTCGACACCCCCATCCTGGTTCCGCCGCAGGCCGCCATGCTGGGCACCGGCGCCATCGTCAAGCGGCCGCGGGTGATCGTCGACGAGTTCGGCAACGAATCCATCGGTGTCCGCTCGATCTGCTATCTGCCACTGACCTATGACCACCGGCTGATCGACGGCGCAGACGCCGGCCGCTTCCTCACCACCATCAAGCACCGTCTCGAAGAGGGCGCGTTCGAGGCCGACCTCGGCCTGTAACGAAGGACAACCGAACGTGGCTCGCGCCGGCCAGCAGGCCCTCATCGCTATTGCGGGTTCGTCCGGCCTGATCGGTTCGGCCCTGGCCGCGGCCCTGCGCGCGGCCGATCACCGGGTGTTGCGCATTGTGCGCCGCGCACCGGCGAATGCCGATGAGCTGCACTGGAATCCCGAGAGCGGCGACCTGGATCCCGACACGCTGACCGGCGTCGACGCCGTCGTCAACCTGTGCGGCGTCAATATCGGCAAGCGGCGATGGTCGGGGGCCTTTAAGCAGAGCCTGCGCGACAGCCGCATCGCCCCCACCGAGGTGCTGGCCCACGCCGTCGCCGACGCGGGGGTGGCGACCCTGGTCAACGCCAGCGCGGTCGGCTTCTACGGCAACACCAAGGACCGCGTGGTCGACGAAAACGACCGTGCGGGAACGGGTTTCCTGGCGCGGCTGTGTGAGGACTGGGAGGCCGCCACGCTGCCGGCCCAGTACGGCGGCGCCCGGGTGGTGCTGGCCCGCACCGGGCTGGTGTTCTCCCCCGCGGGCGGCGTGCTGGGCCGGCTGCGGCCGTTGTTCCGCGCCGGGCTCGGCGCCCGGCTGGGCGGCGGACGGCAATACATGTCATGGATCACCCTGGAAGACGAAGTGCGCGCGCTGTTGTTCGCGATCTTCAACCCCGACCTGTCGGGCCCGGTGAACATGACCGGTCCCGCGCCGGTCACCAACGCCGAATTCACCACCGCGTTCGGGCGGGCCGTCAATCGCCCAACGCCGTTGATGGTGCCCGGTTTTGCCATCCGGGCCGCGCTGGGCGAGTTCGCCGACGAGGGGCTGCTGACCGGGCAGCGGGCCATCCCGTCCGCGCTGGAGCGCGCCGGTTTCGTCTTCCACCACAACACCGTGGGCGAGGCCCTCGCCTACGCCACCGCCAGCCGCGACCACGACTAGCGCCACCGGACTCGGTCCGTCCGGCCCGAGCCGAGTACCGTCGCGAACGTGATCGATTCCATCCGGTCCAGCCAGGCCCTGATCGACGTCCGCCCGCTCGGCATCGTCGACTACCGCGTGGCCTGGCAGCAGCAACGCGATCTGGCCGACGCCCGGGTGGCCGGCGGCAACGACACGCTGCTGCTGCTCGAGCACCCCGCGGTCTATACGGCGGGCCGGCGCACCGAACCGCACGAACGGCCGGTAGATGGCACTCCCGTCGTCGACACCGACCGCGGCGGCAAGATCACCTGGCACGGCCCGGGCCAGCTGGTCGGGTATCCGATCATCGGCCTGGCCGAACCGCTCGACGTGGTGAACTACGTGCGGCGGCTGGAAGAGGCGCTGCTCAAGGTCTGCGCCGACCTGGGCGTGGACGCGGTCCGGGTGCCGGGCCGGTCCGGGGTGTGGGTGCCGGGCACCGACGGCCGCCCTGACCGCAAGGTTGCCGCCATCGGCGTGCGGGTGTCGCGCGCGACCACCCTGCACGGGTTCGCGCTCAACTGCGACTGCGACCTGGACGCGTTCGGCGCCATCGTGCCGTGCGGCATCAGCGACGCCGGTGTGACGTCGTTGTCGGCCGAGCTGCGCCGCCCGGTGTCGGTCGAGGACGTGCAGACCGCGGTCGCCGACGCGGTGTGCGACGCCCTAGACGGGGTGCTGCCGGTGCAGGACCACGCGGCGGCCGCGCGCGTAGCATCGGCGCTGTGACTGTCGCACCGGAAGGACGCAAACTGCTGCGCCTGGAAGTGCGCAACGCCGAGACCCCGATCGAGCGCAAACCGCCGTGGATCCGGGTGCGGGCCAAGATGGGCCCGGAGTACACCCAGCTCAAGAGCCTGGTCCGGCGCGAGGGTCTGCACACGGTCTGCGAAGAGGCGGGTTGCCCCAACATCTTCGAGTGCTGGGAGGACCGCGAGGCCACCTTCCTGATCGGCGGCGACCAGTGCACCCGCCGCTGCGACTTCTGCCAGATCGACACCGGTAAGCCCGCCGCCCTGGACCGCGACGAGCCGAGGCGGGTCGCCGACAGCGTACGCACCATGGGGCTGCGCTACGCCACGGTCACCGGGGTGGCCCGCGATGACCTGCCCGACGGCGGAGCCTGGCTGTACGCCGAGACGGTGCGCGCCATCAAGGAACTCAACCCCTCGACCGGCGTGGAGCTGTTGATCCCCGACTTCAACGGCGAGCCCACCCGGCTTGCGGAGGTGTTCGAATCACGCCCGGAAGTGTTGGCGCACAACGTGGAAACGGTGCCGCGCATCTTCAAGCGGATCCGACCCGCCTTCACCTACCAGCGCAGCCTCGGCGTGCTGACCGCGGCGCGCGAGGCCGGGCTGGTCACCAAGAGCAACCTCATCCTCGGCATGGGCGAGACCCCCGACGAGGTGCGCACTGCCCTGGCCGACCTGCACGACGCGGGCTGCGACATCATCACCATCACCCAGTACCTGCGCCCGTCGGCGCGCCACCACCCCGTCGAGCGCTGGGTGAAGCCGGAGGAATTCGTCGAGTTCGCCCGGCACGCCGAGGAGCTGGGCTTCGCCGGGGTGCTGGCCGGACCGCTGGTGCGCTCGTCGTATCGCGCGGGTCGGCTCTACGAGCAGGCGGCCCGCAGCCGCGCCTGACGCCGCCGGCGCCCGGTGGCGGCGTCTGCCCCATAGCGGCCCTACGTATTCTTTGACTATGGCTAAATCCCGCAACGCCGCGCAGAACAAGGCCGCCCGAGCGCAGGCGCAGGCCGCCCGCAAGGCCGCCGCGCGGGAGCGCCGCACCCAGTTGTGGCAGGCGTTCAACCTTCAGCGCCAGGAGGACAAGCGCCTCCTGCCGTACATGATCGGCGCCTTCGTGCTGATCGTGGGCATCTCGGTGGCGGTCGGTCTGTGGGCCGGCGGGCTGACGATGATCACCCTCATCCCGCTGGGCGTGGTGCTGGGCGGGCTGGTCGCCTTCATCGTGTTCGGCCGCCGCGCCCAGAAGTCGGTCTACCGCAAGGCCGAGGGTCAAACCGGGGCCGCCGCATGGGCTTTGGACAACCTGCGCGGCAAGTGGCGGGTGACCCCCGGGGTGGCCGCGACCGGGCATTTCGACGCCGTGCACCGCGTCATCGGCCGGCCCGGCGTCATCCTGGTCGGCGAGGGGACGTCGACGCGGGTGCGACCGCTGCTGGCGCAGGAGAAGAAGCGCACCGCCCGCCTGATCGGTGACGTGCCGATCTACGACATCATCGTCGGCAACGGCGAGGACGAGGTGCCCCTGGCCAAGCTCGAGCGCCATCTCACCCGGCTACCGGCCAACATCACCGTCAAGCAGATGGACACGCTGGAGTCGCGGCTGGCCGCGTTGGGGTCGCGCGCCGGCGCGGCCGTCATGCCCAAGGGGCCGCTGCCCAACGCGGGCAAGATGCGCGGGGTGCAGCGCACCGTCCGCCGCCGGTAGCGGCGATCGCAAGCGCGGCGAAGCCGGGCGCGGCGGGTCGCCGCGTCAGCTCAGCGGCGATCGCAAGCGCGGCGAAGCCGGGCGCGGCGCGTCGCCGCCATCAGGTCAGCCCGGTCAGCCCGGTCGGCTCCTCAGGTCAGCGTCGCACCACGGCCGTCGCGGTCAGCCGATCCTGCATGCCCCGGCCGTCGAAGTCGGTGAACAGCGCCGGGACGACCGTCCCGACCAGCACTCCCCGCACCACCGCCCGGCCAAGGCCGACCAGGTCGCGTCCGTCCAACGTGACCACCTGCAGGCGAAGCGCGAGCTGGCCTGGGGTGAACCCGAACAACCGCACGAAGAGCACGCCGAGCACGAACCAGATCACCAACACCGCGGTGGCCAGCACCGGTTGGGAGAACAAGTTGAAGCGCATGGCCAGCCCGGCCAGCCCGTAGGCGATCAACCAGTCGATCATCAGCGCGCCCAGGCGGCGGCCCATCGGCGCCAGCGATCCCGGGCCACTTTCCGGCAGGCCCAGCTTTTCGCCCGGATATGCGGATCGCGATTCGGCCATCATCGGCGCGGACCGCGGTCCGAATAACCCGACGGGACGGCCTGGTAAGGAGGGCAGACGGTGCGCCCGGTCACCAGAAAAGATACGATCTTGCGATCCATGGCCCCACAATAGAACCCGCCGCCCAAGTGGCCACTTTTAGCGTGTGGCATGGTCACGTAACGTGCGCGCAACATCGGGTTGACTGACGGGCAACATCTGCTCCATAGCGTCAGGCCGCGGATCTCACCAAGTAAAGGAGCACTCTGTGACGGATAAGACGCCCGACGACGTCTTCAAACTCGCCAAGGACGAGAACGTCGAATTTGTCGACGTCCGGTTTTGTGACCTGCCCGGCATCATGCAGCACTTCACAATTCCGATTTCATTCTTCGACGAGAGCGTTTTTGAGGATGGTTTAGCCTTCGACGGTTCGTCGATTCGCGGATTCCAATCCATTCACGAATCCGACATGCTGCTCCTCCCCGACCCGGCGACCGCGCAGATCGACCTGTTCCGTGAAGCCAAGACGCTGAACCTCAACTTCTTCGTGCACGACCCCTTCACCCTCGAGCCGTACTCGCGCGACCCGCGCAACATCGCCCGCAAGGCCGAGAACTACCTGATCAGCACGGGCGTGGCCGACACCGCCTACTTCGGCGCCGAGGCGGAGTTCTACATCTTCGACTCGGTGAGCTTCGACTCGCGCACCAACGGCTCGTTCTACGAGATCGACGCGATCTCGGGCTGGTGGAACACCGGTTCGCCCAACGAGCTCGACGGCAGCCCCAACCGCGGATACAAGGTGCGCCCCAAGGGTGGCTACTTCCCCGTGGCCCCGGTCGACCACTACGTCGACCTGCGCGACAAGATGCTGACCAACCTGATCACCGCCGGCTTCAGCCTGGAGAAGGGCCACCACGAGGTGGGCACCGGCGGCCAGGCCGAGATCAACTACAAGTTCAACACGCTGCTGCACGCGGCCGACGACATGATGCTCTACAAGTACATCGTCAAGAACACGGCGTGGCAGAACGGCAAGACCGTGACGTTCATGCCCAAGCCGCTGTTCGGTGACAACGGCTCCGGCATGCACACCCACCAGTCGCTGTGGAAGGACGGCAGCCCGCTGATGTACGACGAGACCGGTTACGCCGGCCTGTCGGACACCGCCCGCCACTACATCGGCGGCCTGCTGCACCACGCACCGTCGCTGCTGGCGTTCACCAACCCCACGGTGAACTCCTACAAGCGCCTGGTACCCGGCTACGAGGCCCCGATCAACCTGGTCTACAGCCAGCGCAACCGGTCGGCGTGTGTCCGCATCCCGATCACCGGCACCAACCCGAAGGCCAAGCGTCTCGAGTTCCGCTGCCCCGACTCGTCGGGCAACCCGTACCTGGCGTTCTCGGCCATGTTGATGGCCGGCCTGGACGGCATCAAGAACAAGATCGAGCCGCAGGCCCCGGTCGACAAGGACCTCTACGAGCTGCCGCCTGAGGAGGCCGCCAACATCCCGCAGGCGCCCACCCAGCTGTCCGCGGTGATCGACCGGCTCGAAGAAGACCACGAATACCTCACCGAGGGCGGCGTGTTCACGCCCGACCTCATCGAGACGTGGATCAACTTCAAGCGCGAAAACGAGATCCTGCCGGTCCAAATCCGGCCGCACCCTTACGAATTCGCGCTGTACTACGACGTCTAAAGACGTCGACAACCAACGACGGCCACCCGGTCGGCGATCGGCTCCACGATCGCAGGCCGGGTGGCCTACTGGTATCCGGTTCTGCCCAGCATCGCGGCGAGCTGCCGAAGCAACGAGGTCCGAAAGCGATCCGCCGACGGGTTCGGAAAACGCAGCACGCGGGGAATCATTGCTCCGACGAGCGTGGCGAACAACAAATCGACGACGTCTTCGGGCGAGATCACCGGCGCGAACACACCTGCGTCGCGCCCCTCGATGACGGTGCGCACGAACGGCGCGCGGTAGCGCGACCAGCCTTCTTCGCCGTAGTCGCGCAATTCCGCGTCGCGAATGCCGGAGCGCCAGAATTCGATGAGCAGCTGATGGTTGCGCAACGGAGTGTTCAGGTTGCGATCTATCATCGCCACCAGGCGATTCCAGGGATCGGTTTCGGCGTCGGCCACCGCCTCGAACGCGGCGACCTCCATCTCCGTGGCGTGCCGCATCGCCTCGATGAGCATGTCCTCGCGTGAGCCGAAATAGTTCTGCAGCGTGCTGATGGCGACGCCACTGGCCGCCGCGACGTCGGCGAAGCGGGTATTTTCATGGCCCCGCTCCGCCAGCACTGCGGCGGCGGCTTCGACGGCCGCGACTCGGCGCGCGCCGCCGACTCGTCGGGCGCGGCGTTCAACGGGCATTGATGTATGGTACGAGAATACCAGATTTTGACAACCCCGGCGGACGTTGTCGATGCGCGGTCTCAGACAGCGACGCGCGGTGGGATGTTGTGGTTGAGGCGGAAGGTGTTGCGCGGGTCGTACTTCGCCTTGACCGTCCGCAGCTCTTCGTAGACGTCGGGCGCATAGGCCCGGCGGGTGCGGTCCTCAGGCGTGTCCGCCGGGCCGACGAAGCTCGGATTCGCCATGTCGTGCAGCCAAGGATCAAGCGCCGCAACAAGTTCGCGGCCCGAGTTACGATAGCCCGCCACTTCGTCGCCTGGGGGCACGACGGTCAGGGCGAACATGGCATAGGCGGCATCTCGCGCACCCACCGCGTTGGGGAAAGCCGCGGGTTTGCTGAAAGCCCCTTGCAGATGCCGGATGTCGACGATATTGATCGCGCTACCGGATCCGGGGCCGGCCACGTCGACGATGGCGTCAACGGTGTCTTGGCCCAGTTCCCGAAGCAGCGCGAAATGCTCAACCGCCGGCGCGGGATCGGTTGGATCGTTACTGATGGTGGCGAACTGCGCGTAGGGGATGCTGGCGACACCGTCCGCCAGCACCGGAGCCGCCCGACGCAGCGGGTCGATCAGCCGGGCACCGATGGACGGGTCGCCGACATAGGAGACCCGTACCGATACGGTCAAGCGACCCTGCATGAAGGGCGGAAGGCCGGGCAAGGGAGGTAGATTGAGCAGCGCCAATCCCGTCGTCAACTCATCGGGTGCTGATGCGGTGAGCTCGCGGAAGGCCTTCAGCACGCGCCGGCTGTGTTCGCCCGAGTAGAACAGTGCACCGGCGTACAACGATGTCACTGGGAACAGCGCGAACTTCATCGCGACCACCACGCCGAAATTGCTTTTCCCGCCCAGCAGCGCACCGAAAAGATCGGGTTCGGATACTGCTGATACGCAGCGCAATTGGGCATCCGCGGTGACCACGTCGATGTCAGTGACGTGGTCGGCCGCCCAGCCGTACTTGCGCCCCATCGTCGCGCTCGCCCCGCCGCCAAGGGTGTAGCCGACCACACCCACTCCCGGCGATGACCCCGGCAGTGGAGCCAGCCCGTACTTCGCGGCGGCGTCGACCAGCTGTCCGAACTGAACTCCGGCTTCGACCCGCGCGCAACGGTTTTCGACGTCGATGAATAGGCCCGACATTCGGCTGGTTGTGATCATCAGAGTATCCGCGTCGGCGGGCACCGTCGGTCCATGGCCGGTATTGAGGACGGCAACATACAGACCGTGCTCGACCGCGAACCTCACCGCCTCGGAGACGTCTGCCGCATCGGCGGCGCCCACCACGACCGCGGGCCGGTGTCGGACCGCCGTGTTGAACACCGCCACTTCGCTGCCGTAAGCCGTGTCATCTTCCGTGAAGACCGGCCCTCGAACAACATCCCGAAGCTTTGAAAGTTCGTCTCGCCACGATTCCACGGCCGCCATCCTCATCTCACTAGAACCAATCTGGTAGGAGAATATGGTATGGCGATACCGATAAAACTAGGTCACGGTGTGTCCGAGGTCACACAGACATGGCGAGGGACCGCTCCGTCCCCATTCTTACGGCGACCTCGAAGTGCTGATGCCGTTATTGGAGATCAACCAGTTGGGCTCTTGGCGAGGCGCCCGGCCTCGGCGGCAACCTTCGCTGGGATGGACGACCGGCTTGTCGACCGAGATACTTCTGGTCCAGCGAAGCGATGAGGGCTTCAGCCTCCCTGACATGTCGGCGCAGCGTCGTTGCTTCCATCCGCAATGCGCCTGCGCGGGCGTTACTGGCCCTTGCACTCTGCCGCTCGATCCAGGCGATTTTGCTGTTCATCTCGGCCAGCTGGGCGCGCAAAGCTCGGGTGAACTCCACGGCCTGAGCTGTCTGCCATCGATTCATCCGGTGATCTCCCCCCACGCGAGCTATCTACCCGATCGGTTCCGCCGTTAAAACCGAGCTGCTCCAGAGGGAGCCGATCGACTATCAGCTACGTCGCCTAAGTCGGCGTGACGAAACCACCCGCGTGGAGATTGCCGCGCGGGTGGTTTCGCATTTTGCCGCCTCGGCTGTTATCCGCGGCGCGCGCAGTCCTTATCGGCGGGCGCCGACGGCCACGCGCAGGCGTCGATGTCCGTCGCGCCGCCGAAACTTCCGGCGGTGAAGACCCCGAATGTGTTGCCGTTCCTGGCGGTATACGTCGTCCTGCCATCGCTCGAACTGTCGACGATCAGCGTCCAGTGCCCGTCGAGAAGCGCGGTCTTGTAGGCGCTCAGCACCTCGGCCGGGGCTCCGTTGACGAAGAAGTGCAGACGGATGCCGCCGTCATGAATGGGATCGGGGCCGTCGGTCCTCTTCGCGGTCGCCGGCGTCGGGACCAGCGACCGCAAGTAGGCGTCGGCGGCGGCCGCGCTCGCGTGCGAGACCGGGCTCGTGACCGTCGTGGCGTGGGGCCCGGACGTGACCGTCGAGAGGCCCACATACGGTGAACCACCGCACGCCGCCGTCACCACCGCGACGGCCACGGCCGCAGCGCAGACAGTGGCGCGCATCTCCGACTCCGTTCGGGGCAACTATTCCCCGGAAAGATAAGCGATGCCGAGCCGCGCGAGCCCGCCCGCGCCACCGTTTAGGTGGCCCCGGGCGCCGAATTAGGTGTGATTCAGCCGTCGAGCGCGAGGTCCTTGCGGAAGCGTTGCATGCCGTCGATCTTGTCGTCCAGGCTGGCGTCGGGCCCGGCATAGAACATCCACGGCATCGTGATGATGCCGGTGATGCCGGCATCCTCGACCCGCCGGTAGTCCGCGGTGGTGAACGCGTCGGTCAGCGGTGTCAGGATGGTGAAATCGTCCATGGTCAAACCGTTTTCGGCGCGCAATTCCCGCAGCCGCCCGACCGCCTCGATGGCCCGCTCGGTCTTGATCAAATCGCCGATCCAGCCGTCGTTGCGGGCGGCGCGGCGCAGCGCGACATCGGACAGGCCGCCGACATACACCGGGATCGGCGGCGGGGTGGGTTGCATCTCGAGGCGGGGCGCGGAAAAGAACGCGCCGTCGAACTCCGTCCAGCCCGGCGACCACAGCGCCCGCATCAGCTCGATGATCTCGTCGGTGCGCTTGCCGCGGGCCTCGAATGGCTCACCCATCAGAGCGAATTCCTCGCGGCACCAGCCCACCCCGATGCCCAGCTCCACCCGACCGGACGCCAGAACCGCCGCGGTGCCAATGGCTTTGGCCGCCGAGAAGGGGTTGCGCATGGCGGGAATGTAGACGGTGTTGACGAACCGCAACCGCGTGGTGACCTGAGCCAGCGCACCCACCAGCACCCAGGGATCGGGCCAGTCCGTGAAGGGTTGCCAGCGCCGCTGGCCGTCTTTGGTGTACGGGTACGGCGTGTCCAGCGTCTCGAGGTTGACGACGTGGTCGGGTATGCCGATCCCGTGGTAGCCGAGCTCGTCGGCCGCCTTGGCCAGCTCGATGATCTCGCGGGTGTTCAAAAACGCGCTGCTGATGTAGAACTTCACTGCAGCTCCTGCGCCCAGGCCGGCTCGATGAAGACGCCGTCGGCCTCGACGGTGACACCGGCGGCATCCGAAATGGTGCCGCGCGCAAAGACTTTACGGCCCTCTTTGCCGTCGACCCACGCGTCACAGCGCAGCGGACCGAGCGGGGTGCCGCGCAGATATTTCACGGTGATGGTTCCGGTGAACCGCGCCTTGGACAGCCCCTCGCTGGCCGCCTCGCCGAGCATGTGGTCGAGCACCAGGGCGCTGACGCCGCCGTGCACCAGTTTGGGCGGACCCTCGTAGGCCGAGCCGAGGGTGAACTCGCTCCAGCAGCGCCCCTCGCCCTCGTGGTGCACGACGATCGGCGGGGCGATGGGATTGCACACGCCGATCGCGGCGTTGCCCAACGGCAGCGGGCGACCGTTGACGCGGTAGCTCACCCCCATCGGCCGGGTGCGTTGCCGCAGCGACGCGGTGACGGCCTGGATCGTGCGCCGGGCCTCGGCGACGACGTCGTCGTCGGCCTCGGTGCGGATGGTCGCGTCGACGAGCTCACGGACCGCATCGGCCAGCGGAGCGTACAGGGCGGTCACGCGATCGGCCTCCGCCGCGCTGAGCACCTCGAATATGGCGTCCAACGCGCCGGACTCCTGACTCAACTTCCGAACACCTTGCGCACCACCGCTTTTGCCCTTCGCGTCACCCGTAGATAGTTGTCCAGGAACTCCCCGCCATCGTCGGTGGGCCAGCCCGCGGCCACGGCCACGGTGTTGAGCTGGCGTCCGGGCCCGGGCAGCTGGTCGGTGGGCTTGCCGCGGACCAGCACCAGCGCGTTGCGGGCCCGGGTGGCGGTCAGCCAGGCCTGCCGCAACAGGTCGACCTCGTCTGCGGGCACCAGCTCGGCCGCGGCGATCGCGTCCAGGCACTGCAGCGTCGACGTGTTGTGCAGCGCGGGGATCTCGTGCGCGTGCCGCAGTTGCAGCAGCTGCACGGTCCATTCGATGTCGGCCAGTCCCCCGCGGCCCAGCTTGGTGTGGGTGTTGGGGTCCGCGCCGCGCGGCAGCCGCTCGGAATCGACGCGGGCCTTGATGCGCCGGATCTCCTGCATCGCCTCGGTGGACACCCCGTTGGGCGGATAACGGGTCTTGTCGGCCATCAGCAGGAACCGCTGCCCCAGCTCCGCGTCGCCGGCGACCGCGTGCGCCCGCAGCAACGCCTGGATCTCCCACGGCTGCGCCCACTGCTCGTAGTAGGCGGCGTAGGAGGCCAGGGTGCGCACCAGCGGGCCCTGGCGGCCCTCGGGCCGCAGGTTGGCGTCGACCTCCAGCGGCGGGTCGACGCTGGGCGTGCCCAGCAACGCGCGAACCTGCTCGGCGACGCCGGTCGCCCAGCGCACCGCCGCGGAATCCTCGACTCCGGGCGTCGGCTCGCAGACGAACATCACGTCGGCGTCGGAGCCGTAACCCAACTCGGCGCCTCCGAGCCGGCCCATGCCGATGACCGCGATGGCCGCCGGCGCCCTGCCGCTCACCGGCAGGTTGGCCCGGATCATCGCCTCCAGCGCGGCCTGCAGCACCGCCACCCACACCGAGGTCAGCGCCGCGCAGACGTCGGTGACCTCGAGCATGCCGAGCAGGTCGGCCGAGGCGATGCGGGCCAGCTCGCGGCGCCGCAGGGTGCGCGCGCCGGCGATGGCCCGGACCGGGTCGGAGTAGCGACTGGCCGAGGCGACCAGCGCGCGGGCCACCGCGGCGGGCTCGGCGTCGAGCAGCCTGGGGCCCGACGGCCCGTCGCCGTAGTCCTGAATCACCCGCGGGGCGCGCATCAGCAGGTCCGGCACGTACGCGGAGGTGCCCAGCACGTGCATGAGCCGGCGGGCCACCGCGGGCTTGTCACGCAGCGTGGCCAGGTACCAGCTCTCGCCGGACAGCGCCTCGGACAGCCGCCGGTAGGCCAACAGCCCGCCGTCGGGGTCGGGCGCGTACGACATCCAGTTCAGCAGCCGGGGCAGCAGCACCGACTGCACCCGCCCGCGCCGGCCGCTGAGGTTGACCAGGGCCGACATGTGCTTCAGCGCGGTCTGCGGTCCCTCGTAGCCCAGCGCGGCCAGCTGGCGCTCGGCGGCTTCGGAGGTCATGCCGTGCGCGATCTCCAGCCCGGCCGGGCCGATGGATTCCAGCAGCGGCTGATAGAAGAGCTTGGCGTGCAGCTGGGAGACCCGCAGGTTCTGGTGTCGCAGCTCCTCGCGCAGCACCCCGGCGGCGTCGTGGCGTCCGTCCGGCCGGATGTGGGCGGCCCGCGCCAGCCAACGCACCGCTTCCTCGTCGTCGGCCTCGGGCAGCAGGTGGGTGCGCTTGAGCCGCTGCAGCTGCAACCGGTGCTCGAGCAGCCGGAGGAACTCGTAGGAGGCGGTCAGGTTGGCCGCGTCCTCGCGTCCGATGTAGCCGCCCTGACCCAGCGCGGCCAGCGCGTCCACCGTCGACGCCACGTGCAGCGAGTCGTCGCCGCGGCCGTGCACCAGCTGCAGCAGCTGCACGGCGAATTCCACATCGCGCAGCCCGCCGCTGCCCAGCTTGATCTCGCGGCCGCGGACCTCGGCGGGCACCAGCTGCTCGACCCGGCGCCGCATGGCCTGCACCTCGACCACGAAGTCCTCACGCTCGCAGGCGACCCACACCATCGGCATCAACGCGTCCAGGTAGCGCCGCCCCAGCTCCGCGTCGCCTACGGCCGCACGGGCTTTCAGCAGCGCCTGGAACTCCCAGGTCTTGGCCCAGCGCTGGTAGTAGGCGATGTGCGACTCGACGGTGCGGACCAGTTCCCCGCTGCGCCCCTCGGGCCGCAGACCGGCGTCGACCTGGAAAAACGCCTCGGAGGCCAGCCGCATCATCTCGCTGGCCACCCGGGTGGTGACGGTGTCGGCCTGCTCGCCGACGAAGATGACGTCGACGTCGCTGACGTAGTTCAGTTCGCGGGCACCGCATTTGCCCATCGCGATGACCGCCAGCCGCGGCGGCGTCCGGTCGCCGCACACGCTGTTCTCGGCCACCCGCAGCGCGGCGGCCAGCGCGGCGTCGGCCAGGTCCGAGAGGTGGGCCGCCACCACGGTGAACGGGACCACCGGCTCGTCCTCGACGGTGGCGGCCAGGTCCAGCGCGGCCAGCACCAGCAGCTGGTCGCGGTAGCGGGTGCGCAGGCGCACCATCGCCGAACCCGGCGCGGCCAGCGCCTCATCCACGCAGCCGGTGAACACCGCGCGCAGCTCGTCGCGGGTGGGCAGTTTGACGTTGCCGCGCAACAATTTCCAGGATTGCGGCTGGGCGATCAGGTGATCGCCCAGGGCCAGCGACGCGCCGAGCACGCCGAACAGCCGGCCGCGCAGCGGGCGTTCGGCGAGCAGGGCGGCGTTGAGTTCGTCCCACCCGGCGTCGGGGTTCTCCGAGAGCCGGACCAGGGCCAACAGCGCGGAGTCAGGGTCGGCCGCGCGCGACAGCGACCACAGCAGGTCGACGTGCGCCTGGTCGTCGTGCTCGTACCACCCCAGTTGCGCCATGCGTTCGGCCGCTTGCGGATCGACCAACCCGAGCCGGCCGACGCTGGGCAGCCTGGGGCGCTGCGTCGCGGGTTTGGTCACGACCACGACCGTAGCGCAAGCCGCCCGTCTTCAGGCACGAGCGGCGCTAGTGCACAACGGGATATGCCCGATCCGGACCTACAGGGACAGGTAGGTGCTCAGCTCGTATGGGGTGACGTGGCTGCGGTAGTTGGCCCACTCCGTGCGCTTATTGCGCAGGAAGAAGTCAAACACGTGCTCCCCCAAGGTTTCCGCGACCAGCTCGGAGGACTCCATGGCGCGCAGCGCGCTGTCCAGGCTCGTCGGCAGCTCGCGGTATCCCATCGCGATGCGTTCCTCGGCGGTCAGGTCCCACACGTTGTCCTCGGCCTGTGGCCCCAGCACGTAGCCCTTCTCCACCCCGCGCAGCCCGGCGGCCAGCAGCACGGCGAAGGCCAGGTACGGGTTGCAGGCCGAGTCGGGGCTGCGCACCTCGACGCGCCGCGACGACGTCTTGTGCGGCGTGTACATGGGCACCCGCACCAGCGCGGACCGGTTGGCCGCACCCCAGGACGCGGCGGTGGGCGCCTCGCCGCCGCCGACCAGTCGCTTGTAGGAGTTGACCCATTGATTGGTGACGGCGCTGATCTCCGAGGCGTGCTCGAGAATTCCGGCGATGAAGGACTTGCCCACGTCGGACAGCTGCAGCGGGTCGTCGGGGCTGTGGAACGCGTTGACGTCGCCCTCGAACAGGCTCATGTGGGTGTGCATCGCGGACCCGGGATGCTGCCCGAACGGCTTGGGCATGAAGGTCGCGCGGGCGCCGTTCTCGATCGCCACCTCCTTGATGACGTAACGGAACGTCATCACGTTGTCGGCCATCGACAGGGCGTCGGCGAAGCGCAGGTCGATCTCCTGCTGGCCGGGCGCGCCCTCGTGGTGGCTGAACTCCACCGAGATGCCCATGAATTCCAGGGCTTCGATGGCGTGGCGGCGGAAGTTCGAGGCGGAGTCGTGGACCGCCTGGTCGAAGTAGCCGGCGTTGTCGACGGGAACGGGCGGCGTCCCGTCGTCGGGGCCCGGCTTGAGCAGGAAGAACTCGATCTCGGGGTGCACGTAGCAGGAGAAGCCCAGGTCGTTGGCCTTCTGCAGCTGGCGGCGCAGCACGTGGCGGGGGTCGGCCCACGACGGCGAGCCGTCCGGCATGGTGATGTCGCAGAACATCCGCGCCGAGTGGTGGTGGCCGTTGGCCGAGGCCCACGGCAGCACCTGGAAGGTGGACGGGTCGGGGTTGGCCACGGTGTCGGATTCGGAGACCCGCGAGAAGCCCTCGATCGAGGATCCGTCGAAGCCGATGCCCTCCTCGAAGGCGCCTTCGAGCTCGGCCGGGGCGATGGCGACCGACTTGAGGAAACCGAGCACATCGGTAAACCACAGCCGAACGAAGCGGATGTCCCGTTCCTCGAGGGTGCGGAGGACGAATTCCTTCTGTCGATCCATAACCCGAACAGTATGCAACTGCTGTTAATTCTGTGTTACCGATGCCCGCTCAGAACCATTGCCCACATTGCGGCGCGACGCCACGCGCCGGGGAGCCGTGCGTGCAAAGGCACGCGGTCGCCGCTAGGGCAGCTCGCCTTGATGGCCTGGGCAGTAGACGTCCACCGACGCCGACACGAATTTGACCGCGGTGCGGGTAACGCGGTCGGCGACTATCCGCAGGGACGGGTTTTCCCGGTACGCCGTGTTCACCTCCTCGTCCACGGCGGCCTGGACCGAGGAGCCGTGATCGAGTTCTCCGCAGATCTCACGGGCCCGGTACACCAGGCCCGGCACGTTGTCGGTGGCCGGGATCTGCTTTTGTGCAAGCAACGCCACGAACTGCGCGTCCTGATCCGGGTCGGCCGCCGCGCCGCCCGCGCAGATGACCGCGGCGGCAAGCAGCGCCGAGGTGTTGACCAGAGTCTCGGCGGATCGGGCGATTCGGATGCGCACGGCAGAATCTTCGCTTCTTTGTGTCACCTGCCCGGCCGCTCTCACCTAATGGATACCGAGTGGTAACAGTGGAGGCGGCCGGCACCTGGAATGATCGACATCGTAACCGGTTGTCATCGTGAATCACCACAGCGCTTTCGCGCGAACCCGCAGTTGAGCGGCGCGGCGCGACGGCGGCGTCGGCGCATGACCGCGCTCGCTGCGTATGCGGCGATCGCCGCCTTGATAAGCGCGGCCCCGATGGTGGCCGGGGCTGCGCAGCTGCCGGCGCCTCGGGCATCCGGCGCCCAGGACAGCGGGCCCGCCGCGCTGATCGAGCCCGCTCCGGTAGGAGAGCTCACACCCGATCCGCCCCAGATCCCGCCACCGCCAACGGTCGCGCCGCTCGAGCCACCCGTTGTGGCGCCGCCGCCACCTCGTGCGCAACAACCGCTCTCCCCGCCGCGGCAACAAGGACCCACCCCACAACAGGACGGGCCGCCGCCGGCACCGCCGCCTCCGCCCGAGCCTCCACCGCCGCCTCCGCCGCGGGGCCATGTCCAGCTCTCGCCGTGAGCCAAAAGCCGTGCGGAAGAACCTCTGACATGCGGACCGGACGGCGGGCGGGTGACCCCGCAGTCAGGACTGGCAGTGGTACGAGGCCGGCGGCGGCGTACCGGCGACGAGATACCGGACGACGGCGGTGTCCACGCACTGGTGGCCGTTGAACACCGCGGTGTGCTGGGTCCCGTCGTAGGTGATCAGCGGGCCGCCGAGCTGGCGGGCCAGGTTCACCCCCGCCTGGTACGGCGTGGCCGGGTCGTGCGTGGTGGAGACGACGACGACCTTGCCCGGCGCCATGGGCGGCGCGGCGTGCGGCGCCGACGTCGCCGGCACCGGCCACAGCGCGCACAAATCACGCGGAGCATTTCCGGTGAACTGCCCGTAGCTCAGGAACGGCGCGGCCTGCCGGATCCGCTGATCGGCGCTCACCCAGCTGGCTTGATCCGTCGGGTTGGGCGCGTCGACGCAGCGGATCGCGTTGAACGCGTCCTGGTCGTTGGCATAGTGCCCGTTCTTGTCGCGCCCGTCGTAGTCGTCGGCGAGCAACAACAGGTCGCCGGCGTCGGTGCCGCGGGCCAGGCCGAGCAGCCCGCTGGTCAGGTATTTCCAGTGCGCCGGGGTGTAGAGCGCGTTGATGGTGCCGGTGGTCGCGTCGGCGTAGCTCAGGCCGCGCGGGTCCGCGGTTTTGCCGGGCCTGGTGGCCAGCGGGTTGACCAGCGCGTGGTAGCGGTTGACGAATTGGCTCGGGTCGGTGCCCAGCGGACAGCCCGGTGAGCGCGCGCAGTCGGTGGCGTAGTCGTTGAAAGCCGTTTGGAATCCGGCCATTTGGTTGACGTTCTCGTCGATCGGCCCGACGGTCGGGTCGATGGCGCCGTCGAGCACCATCGCGCGCACGTGGTTGCTGAACTTCTCCAGGTAGGCGGTGCCCAACTCGGTGCCGTAGCTGTAGCCCAGGTAGTTGATCTGGTCGTCGCCCAGCGTCTGGCGCACCAGGTCCATGTCGCGCGCGACCGAGGCGGTGCCGGTGTTGGCCAGAAACGCCGCGCCCATCCGGTTGACGCACTGCTGGGCCAGTTGCCGGTAGAGCTGCTCGATATGCGCGACCCCGCCGGGGCTGTAGTCGACCATCGGCTCGCGCCGGTAGGCGTCGAACTCGGCGTCGGTGCGGCAGCGCAGCGCGGGCGTCGAGTGGCCGACACCCCTGGGGTCGAAGCCGACCAGATCGAAGTTGCGCCTGATCGGAGAGTTCGCCAAATCCGGGGCCATCGCGGCCACCATGTCGACCGCCGAGCCGCCGGGACCGCCGGGGTTGACCAGCAGCGAGCCGACCCGCTGCCCCGACGCCGGGACCCGGATCACCGCCAGCTTGGCCTGCGCCCCCGCGGGATTGTTGTAGTCGATCGGCACCGACACGGTGGTGCACTGCGCGGTCGGGATTTCGCTTGTGTCACTGACGAATTGGCCACAGCTCCCCCACCCCTGCGGCACCGCGGCCGAGGGCGGGTTCGGGCCCGGCGTCTGCCCGGCACCGGGTTCGGGGGTGGCCGCGGCCACCGGCAGCGCGACGACGAAGGGGCCACCGAGCAGCAGCCCGAATGAAAACAGCGCCGAGCTCAAGGATCTCAGGCGCGACATGGCTGTCATCGTTGCAGCCGCGGGTACCCGTCACAGCGCGAAACGATTACGCCTTGGTCTCGGCTCTCAGGTGGCTCGCGCCCTCGCCGAGCGTGCACTCACGGCGCAGAATCGACGAAAACCTCGCCGTGAGTGCACGTTCGGCGGCGGCGTCGCCGGGTGGCTAGCACTTGGCGCCGCTGGGCGGGATGGAACCACCGACCAGATACGCCGTCACGTAGTTGTCGATGCAGCCGTCGCCCTGGAACACCACCGTGTGCTGGGTGCCGTCGTAGGTGAGCAGCGAGCTGCGCAGCTCGTTGGCGAGGTCGACGCCGGCCTTGTACGGGGTGGCCGGGTCATGGGTTGTCGACACCACCACCGTGGGCGCCAGGCCGGGCGCGGAAATGGTGTGCGGCTTGCTGGTCGGCGGCACCGGCCAGAACGCGCAGGTGCCCAGCGGCGCGTTGCCGGTGAACTGCCCGTAGCTCATGAACGGGGCGACCTCACGGGAGCGGCGGTCTTCGTCAATCACCTTGGCGCGGTCGGTGATTGGCGGCTGGTCCACGCAGTTGACCGCCACCCGCGCGTCGGTGGCATTGCTGTAGTGGCCGTGCGAGTCGCGGCGCATGTACATGTCGGCCAGGGCGAGCAGGGTGTCGCCGTGGTGGTCGACGAGCTCGGCCAGCCCGTCGGTCAGGTGATGCCACAGGTTCGGCGAATACAGCGCCATGATCGTCCCGATGATCGCGTCGCTGTAGCTCAGGCCGCGCGGGTCGTTGGTCAGGACGGGGCGGCCCACCATCGGGTTGTTCGGATCGACCATCGGGTCGACCAGGCTGTGGTAGACGTCAACGGCTTTGGCCGGATCGGTGCCCAGCGGGCAGGTCGGCTGCTTGGCGCATTCGGCGGCGTAGTCGTTGAACGCGTCCTGGAATCCCTTGGCCTGGCGCAGGTCCGCCTCGATCTGGTCGGCGTTGGGGTCGACGGCACCGTCGAGGATCATCGCCCGCACGTTGTGCGGGAAGGCCTCGGCGTACGCCGAGCCGATCCGGGTGCCGTAGGAGTAGCCGAGATAGGTCAGCTTCTCGTCACCGAGCGCCGCGCGGATGGCATCGAGATCGCGTGCGACGTTGACGGTCCCGATGTTGGCCAGGAAACCCTTGCCCATCTTGTCGATGCAGCGGCCGACGAACTGCTTGGTCTCGTCTTCCATGTGGGCCACACCCGCCGGGCTGTAGTCGACGTTGGGCTCGGTGCGCAGCCGGTCGTTGTCGGCGTCGGAGTTGCACCAGACCGCCGGGCGCGACGCCCCCACCCCGCGGGGGTCGAAGCCGACCAGGTCGAAGCGTTCGCGAACCTTCTTGGGCAACGACTGCACGACACCCAGCGCCGCCTCGATACCGGACTCCCCCGGTCCGCCGGGGTTGATCACCAGCGAGCCGATCTTGTCCCCGGTCGCGGGGAAACGAATCATCGCCAGCGTCGCCACGTCGCCGTCGAGGTGGTCGTAGTCGACCGGCACGGCCAGTTTGCCGCACAGCGCGCCGGCCGGAAGTTTGACCTTCGGGTTCGCCGCCCGGCACGGCGTCCACTCCACGGCCTGACCCAGCTTCGGCCCGGACATGACGGCGCGTCCCACCACCACACGGACACAGCCGGCCAGCAGCAGCGCGACGGCAGCCATCGACGTCCAGATCAGCAGCGTGCGCGCGATCTTGGCGCGGCGAGACAGGCCCATGCCCACCTATGCTGCCAGAGGAAACCTGAGATCCGGATGAGCGGCACCGCCGCCGGAGCTACCGCGCGAGCGCAAGCAGCTCTTCGAGCCCCACCGCGAACTCGTCGGCAATCTCCCACAGGTCCGGCACCAGATCCGGGCAGGCGACCAGCCCGACGTCGAGTTTGCCCTGCAGCGACATCGCGGTGATGTTGAGTCCCGAGCCGTGAAAAATCGGCCCCAACGGATACATCGACTTGACCTCGCAGCCCAGCAGGTACAGCGGAACCTGCGGCCCGGGCACGTTGGAGACGACCAAATTGTGCACCGGCATGCTGTCGGTGAACCGGGTTCTGGCATACAACCGCATCGCAATACCGAAAACCGCCGGCGCGGCGAATTGCGACCAATCCTGCAGCAGTGACGCGCCGATAGCTGAACTGTGTTCTTTGGCAATCGAATTCGCCTCGGCGATGGCTTTCAGGCGTTCCACGGGATCGTCGATCTGGGTATGCAAACAGGAAAACATCGCCGATACCTGATTGCGGCCGGGCCGGTCGGATTTGCCGTGCACCGAAACCGGGACCGAAGCCACCAGCGACGACTTCGGCAATTCGTTTCGGTCGGTCAGGTATTGGCGCAGCACACCGGAAACCAAGGCCATCACGACGTCGTTGACTTTGACGTCGAAATGGTTCTTCACCGTTTTGATGTCGCCGAGATCCAATTCGGCATAAGCGACGTTGCGGCGGTCGCTGATTCTGGCGTTGAAGACGGTCCGCGGCGCCGCGAAGGGACGGGCCATGGTCAGACCGTCGCGCGCCCGTCGCACGGTGGCGAGCACCGACGAGACGGTGTCGGGCACCACGTTGGCCAGGTGCAGCGGCCGGGTCGCGAAGCGGACCAGCCCGCCCGCCGCGATCTGCCAACCATGGGCTCCGCCGACGCCCTCGGCCGGCTCCGGCGGCGGGGCGTCGGGCTCGGTCGCGCACAACTGCGACATCAGGCTCGCGCCGGTCACCCCGTCGACTCCGGCGTGGTGCACCTTGGTCATCACCGCCAACCGCCCGTCCCGGTGGCAGTCCGTGCCGGCCACGCCCTCGATGACCCACATCTCCCACAGCGGCCGGCCACGATCCAACGGTGTCTCGGCGATGTGGCCGCAGATCTCGGAAAGCTCGGTCCGCCCGCCCGGTGCCGGCACCGCGATGCGGTGCAGGTGACGGTTGATATCGAATTTCTCGTCGTCCACCCAGACCGGGTGGTCGAGGTTCAGCGGACTGTTGGCCAGCTTCTCGCGGAAAGCCGGGATCGCCTTGATGCGCAGCGCCAGGGCGTCGCGCAGCCGGTCAAAGGCGTAACCGCCCGGCACCGTCGACGTGTCCAGTTCGATGATCGAGCACACATGCAGGGGCTGCGACGACGTCTCGAGATACAGGAAGCTGGCGTCCAGTCCACTCAGCCGCTGCATGCGCAGCATGGTATGTCTCACACTGCCGCGGCGGTGCAACTGCGCAAAAGAAATGGCAGAATCAAGTAGTCAAACGAACCCGGGGACCAGTCAGGATTGACCCTGCAGGCCACGAGGATCGAACCGACCACCACTAGGGACAATGATGTCTGAGCACAACGTTTACGGTGCCAACTCGCCTGCGCAGCCCGAAAAGCCGCGGCCCAAGATTCGCACCCATCACCTGCAGAAGATGAAGGCCGAGGGCCACAAGTGGGCCATGTTGACGGCCTACGACTATTCGACAGCCCGCGTTTTCGACGAGGCCGGCATCCCGGTCCTGCTGGTCGGCGACTCGGCGGCCAACGTGGTGTACGGCTACGACACCACCGTGCCCGTCTCGATCGACGAATTGATTCCGCTGGTGCGCGGCGTGGTGCGGGGTGCCCCGCACGCGCTGGTCGTCGCCGACCTGCCGTTTGGGAGCTACGAGGCCGGACCGGCCGCCGCGCTGGCCGCCGCCACCCGCTTCATGAAGGAGGGCGGCGCGCACGCGGTCAAGCTCGAGGGCGGCGAGCGGGTCGCCGAGCAGATCGCCTGCCTGACCGCCGCCGGCATCCCGGTGATGGCGCACATCGGGTTCACCCCGCAAAGCGTGAACGGCCTGGGCGGATTTCGGGTGCAGGGCCGCGGTGACGCGGCGGAGCAGACCGTGCACGACGCGATCGCCGTCGCCGAGGCCGGTGCGTTCGCCGTCGTGATGGAGATGGTGCCCGCCGAGCTGGCCACCCAGATCACCGGCAAGCTGACCATCCCCACGGTCGGGATCGGGGCCGGACCGAACTGCGACGGCCAGGTCCTGGTCTGGCAGGACATGGCCGGCATGAGCAGCGGCAAGGCCGCCCGCTTCGTCAAGCGGTTCGCCGACATCGGCGGGGAATTGCGCCGGGCCGCAACGCAATATGCGCAAGAGGTGGCCGGCGGGACCTTCCCCGCCGAAGAGCACTGCTTCTAGATCCACCCCGGCGAATTCCTCACCGCACGCTGCACGCCTGGTCGGCGGCGTTACCGCTGTCACCGCCCAACCGCTGAAAAGCGTTGCGCTACAGCGCTGTACGATTGCCCGCAGAGACCAACCGAACTCTGACGAGCAGGGGTGGACCACATCGACCGGGGGAATCGCGGTGACTCCGTGCACCGTCGAGCGGTGTTGACGTTGCCGCTGCTGGTGGCAGGAGGCATGGCTTTGGCCCAGACGCCGCGCGCGTCCGCCCAACCGCCCCGCACCTCGCCGCAGGCGGCCCGGTGGTCACCCGAGCGCGCCAACCGCTGGTATCAGGCGCAGGGCTGGCCGGTCGGTGCCAACTACATCACCTCCAGCGCCATCAACCAGCTGGAGATGTTCCAGCGCGAAACCTTCGACCCGCGGCGCATCGACACCGAACTGGGCTGGGCGCGGACCAACGGGTTCAACGCGATACGGGTGTTCCTGCACGATCAGCTATGGGCGCAGGATTACCGCGGGTTTCAGGTGCGCCTCGCCCAATTCGTCGACATCGCGGCACGGCACGGCATCAAGCCGCTGTTCGTCCTGTTCGATTCGTGCTGGGATCCCTTCCCCCGGGCGGGCCCGCAGCGCGCGCCCCGGCCGGGCATCCACAACTCCGGCTGGGTGCAGAGCCCGGGGGCGGCGCGCCTCGACGATCCCGGCTACCTGCACACCATGCGCGGCTATGTCACCGGGGTGCTGACGCAGTTCCGCAGCGACGACCGCGTCCTGGGTTGGGACCTGTGGAACGAGCCGGACAACCCGGCCGATGCCTACGCCAAGGTCGAGCGGAAAGACAAGGTGGATCTGGTCGCCCGGCTACTTCCGCAGGTGTTCGAGTGGGCGCGGCTGGTCGATCCCTGCCAGCCGTTGACCAGCGGCGTCTGGCACGGCGAGTGGGCCGACCCGGGTCGCCGCAGCGTCATCAGCGGCATCCAGCTCGACAACTCCGACGTCATCACCTTTCACTCCTACGCCGCGCCGGCGGAGTTCGAGAGCCGCATCGCCGAACTCGTACCGCAGGGCCGGCCCATCCTGTGCACCGAGTACATGGCCCGGCCGTTGGGCAGCACGGTCCAAGACATCCTGCCCATCGCCAAGCGCGCAGGCGTCGGCGCGTTCAACTGGGGACTGGTCGCCGGCAAGACGCAGACCTACTTCCCCTGGGATTCCTGGGACCAGCCGAACCCGGACCCGGCGATGCCGCAGGAGTGGTTTCACGACCTGCTCGGCCCGGACGGGCGGCCATTCCGCGACACCGAGATCCAGACGATCCTCGAGTGCGGCGACCTGGCGATGCACCTGCAGCCGCCGCCACCACCGCCGGCGGGCTGACGGCGCTCGGTCAGCGGCACCGATTCTGAAAGTCGGTCAGCGGCTGGCGGATGCCCTCGAGGTCGGCGTGGGTCTGCGGGTTGGCGTCCATGTACTGCTTCAGCTGCGCCCGCATGTCGTCGCGGGGCTGCCCCTTCAAACTGGTGAAGTACGCGTTGACGTCCGGGTGGGCGAACAGATACGCCGACGTCGCCGCGGCGACGCCCGACGACACCTGGGCAAGGTCGGCCGCCGTGCAATTCGGTTGCGACGAGGGCGCCGGTTCGGGATCGTCCGCCGGCCAATCCGCGGCGGCCGAACCGGCCGTCGCGAAAAGCATCGCCACGCTCACCGCGCCGGCCGCTATTGCGCCGGACGCGACCCGGGCCGCCGGGCAAACAAAAGACACCATGGAAACGCTCCTTCGTCTTCGCGTCCGCAGGCGCGGCCGTTCGTACCGCAAACCATAAGGGGTTTTCTCGCCGCGCATGCGCGAATTCGGGCCGCATGGAAATGCGGATCCATTCTCCGATCTCGGCCCGCCCGCCGCGCTACGACGGCACAATGCTTCCAGGGTGGCTGGAAAGGAGACCGCAGATGAATCGGCGCCGCTGGTTTGCCGCGTTGCTGGCGTTCTCGGGCTTGGCCGGGATTCCCACCATTGTTGGTCCGGCCCATTCCGCCGATCGGGTGCAGGCGACGGTGTGCGTGGGCGCGGGCCGGCGCATTTCGGTGAGCGGGTGCACCAACATCGCCGACAACATTCAACGCTATGTCCCGCCGCCGGCGGTGTATGCGCCGCTGCCCGAAGACGACACGACGGCCCCTCCTCCGCCGCCGCCGTAAGCCGCGGCCGCCGCCGGCCTATCCGCGGCGGCCTCGTCTTTTCGGTATGGCAGGCTATGGGTGCCCTACGCGCCCGCCCCGCCTTCAGTGGAGCCGAAGATGCCTGCAAAAGCGCCGCAGACCTCGCGTCATCTCGAGGTCGAGCGCAAGTTCGACGTGGTCGAGTCCACCGTGTCGCCCTCGTTCGAAGGGATCGCCGCGGTGGCGCACGTCGAGAAGTCGCCGATGCAAACCCTCGATGCGACGTACTTCGACACGCCCCTACACGACTTGGCGCGCAACAAGATAACGCTGCGCCGCCGCACCGGCGGCACCGATGCCGGGTGGCACCTGAAGCTGCCTTCCGGGCCCGACGCCCGCACCGAGGTGCGCACACCGCTGGACGCCTCCGGCGCAAACGACAGCGTGCCCGACGAGCTGACCGACGTGGTGTTGGCGATCGTCCGCGACCGGCCGCTGCAGCCCGTCGCGCGCATCACCACCCGCCGCGAGAGCCAGGTGCTGTACGACGCGGCGGGCACCGCGCTGGCCGAGTTCAGCAACGACCATGTCGTCGCGTGGTCGACGCGGGACTCCGACGACGCCGACGCACCGACCGAGCAGGAATGGCGCGAGTGGGAGCTGGAGCTGCTGGAGGCCGGCGGGCTGTCCAGCGGCACGGCCGGCGTCGAGTTGTTGAACCGGTTGAGCAATCGGCTGCTGGACGCCGGCGCCGCACCGGCGGGTCACGGCTCCAAGCTGGCGCGGGTGCTGGGCACCACGCCGGCGGCCGACGGCGCTGCGCCGCCGGAAGATCCGCTGCAGCGCGCGATCGCCGAGCAGGTGCGCGAGCTCCTGGTGTGGGACCGCGCGGTGCGCGCCGACGCCTACGACTCCATCCACCAGATGCGGGTGACGACCCGCAAGTTGCGCAGCCTGCTGCGGGACTACCAGGAGTCATTCGGGCTGCCCGACGACGGCTGGGTGCTCGACGAGTTGCGTGAGCTCGCCGGGATCCTGGGGGTGGCGCGCGACGCCGAGGTGCTCGCCGAGCGATACGAACGCGACTTGGACTCGCTCGCACCGGAATTGGTGCGCGGGCCGGTGCGCGAACGTCTGGTCGGGGGTGCGCAGCGGCGCTACCAGACCGGGCTGCGCCGGTCCCTGATCGCGATGCGCTCGCAGCGATACTTCCGCCTGCTCGACTCCCTCGACCTGATAGCGGCCGAGATCCCCGGCGCGGCCACCGCCGAGGCACCGGCGCCGGTGACCATCGACGCCGCCTACAAGAAGGTCCGCAAGGCCCAGAAGGCCGCCGCCCAGGTGGACCGCGAGCACCCGGACGACCAACACCAACGCGACGAGGCGATACATCGGATCCGCAAGCGCGCCAAGCGACTTCGCTACACCGCCTCGGCGACCGGCGCGGCCGGGGTGTCCGAACAGGCCAAGGCGGTCCAGTCGCTGCTGGGCGATCATCAAGACAGCGTCGTCAGCCGCGAGCACCTGCGTCAGGAAGCCGAAGCCGCGCACGCCGCCGGCGAGGACACCTTCACCTACGGCCTGTTGTACCAGCGGGAGGCCTACCTGGCCGATCGGTGCCGCGACAAGCTCGACGACACGCTGCGCAAACTCGCCAAAGCGGTGCGCAAAGCGGGGCATTAGCTGCCGAGCAGACGTAAAAGCACCCATTTTGACGCCAAAATGGGTGCTTTTACGTCTGGTCACCAATGGGCGGGCGGACGAGTTGGCCTGTAAGCCGGATTCTGTTCCGCGCGGCCGCGCATAGGCAACGGCGGCGCGGCGGCGACCATCCATCTGGACACACCGTCACCGGGTGCCTCGAGCGGCCTACCCGCAGGCTCGGGCGAGCAGCCCTCGAACGCCTGCGCGGCCACACCTTAGGTGCGGCCTTCTTGGCCTTGCTTCGGGTGGGGTTTGCCGAGCCACCCCGGTCACCCGGGATGCTGGTGCGCTCTTACCGCACCGTTTCACCCTTACCACCCGTGGGTGGCGGTCTGTTTTCTGTGGCACTTTCCCGCGAGTCACCTCGGATTGCCGTTAGCAATCACCCTGCTCTGTGAAGTCCGGACTTTCCTCGAACCGCCTTGCGACGGTCCGCGGCCGCCCGGCCAACTCGTCCGCGACGAACCACGGTACTACCTGCACCCATGCCGGGGCCAGCAACCACGGCTCGCGCGGCTCTATCGTGGACCTGATGGGCCGATGGAACAAGCGCGTGGACTCCGGCGATTGGGATGGGATCGCCGCGGAGGTCGACGAGTACGGCGGGGCGCTGCTGCCGCGGTTGATCACGCCCACCGAAGCGGCCCGCCTGCGCAAGCTCTACGCCGACGACGACCTGTTCCGGTCGACCATCGACATGGCGCCCAAACGCTATGGCGCCGGGCAGTACCGCTATTTTCATGCGCCCTACCCCGAACCCATCGAGGCGCTCAAGCAGGCCCTCTACCCCCGGCTGCTGCCGATCGCGCGCGAGTGGTGGGCCAAGCTCGGCCGGGACGCGCCGTGGCCGGACAGCCTCGACGATTGGCTGGCGGCCTGCCACGCCGCCGGCCAGCGCAGGTCCACCGCCCTGATGCTGAAATACGGTGCGGGTGACTGGAATGCGCTGCATCGAGACCTGTACGGTGACTTGGTTTTTCCGCTCCAGGTCGTCATCAACCTGAGCAACCCGGGCACCGACTACACCGGCGGCGAATTCCTGCTCGTCGAGCAACGGCTGCGGGCCCAATCCCGTGGCATGGCAACACAATTGCCGCAGGGGCACGGGTATGTCTTCACCACCCGGGAACGGCCGGTGCCCTCGGCGCGGGGTTGGTCCGCGGCGCCGGTGCGCCACGGGGTCTCGGTGGTTCGCTCCGGTGAGCGCTATGCGATGGGACTGATCTTTCACGACGCGGCGTAACAGGCCTACCCGGTTCGTCGCAGGACCATCACGTTGTCGGCCATCGTTCCGAGTTCCCCGTTCGGGCCGACCATTTCGCGCTCGACGGCCTCGGTCCGCAGCCGCGTCCAGCGCGGCGCGTCCAGGCGCAGCGACGCCAGGACCTCCTCGATGCCGGCAAACTGGTGATCGTGATGTTCCGCCCATGGCGGGGGCGCACCGTGGTCGACGATCAACAGCACGCCACCGCGATTCACCCGCTCGGCGGCCCGCTGCAACACCCCGTCGCGTTCCAGCCGGGCCGGCGAGTGCAGATATTGCGCGGACACCAGGTCGAAGGTCCCGTCCGGGAAGCTCTCATTGAGATCATGGCGTTGAAAGTCGATGCGCGCGAGCAGATTCCGGGCCGACGCGGCCTCGGTCGCCCGGCGCAGCGCGGTGGCCGAGACGTCCACGGCCACCACCTGCCAGCCGCGCTCGGCCAGCCACAGGGCGTCGGCCCCTTCCCCGCAGCCCAGGTCGAGGGCCCGGCCCACCGGCAGGTCGGCGGCCACCTCGGCCAGGCGGGGGTTGACCCGTCCGCTCCATACCCGCTCCGCCGAGCGGTAGCGCTCCTCCCAAAACTGCACGGCATCATCAGGTTTGCACGAATTCTCCATACCGCGAGCTTGCCTACCCCGTGCCTCATTTGCCAAGCTGAATTGCCATGCAGGCAAAAACCACCCCCGACATCGACCTCCTGGTGCGCCAGCGGCTCCGGGAACTGCGCGCGCAACGCGGCCTGACGCTGCAGGAGGTCGGCGAGCGGGCCGGGATCGACGTCTCGACGCTGAGCCGCCTCGAATCCGGGAAACGTCGGCTGGCTTTGGATCACCTGCCCCGGCTGGCCCGGGCCCTGTCGGTCAGCACCGACGAACTGTTGCAGGCGCCGCCGGCTCCCGACCCGCGGGTGCGCGGCGCCGCGCGCACTCACCACGGCGTCACCTATTGGCCGCTGACCCGGCAGGGCCCCGCCGGCGGCCTGCACGCGTTCAAGGTCCGGGTCAGCGCGCGGCGCCGCACCCCGCCCGCCGAGCTGCCGGTGCACGAGGGCCAGGACTGGATGTATGTGCTTTCCGGGCGGATGCGGCTCATTTTGGGCGAGCGCGACTTCACCATCGACCCCGGCCAGGCCGTCGAGTTCTCGACGTGGACGCCGCACTGGTTCGGCGTGGTGGACGGCCCGGTGGAGGCCATCGTCATCTTCGGCCCGCACGGCGAGCGCCTCCACCTGCACAGCTGAATGGCACCCGCGCGAACGGCCTGACCGTCGCGTTCACCCGGGCGCGGCGTTAGCGTGGCGTAATGGACCGGGCTTGGGAATACGCCGTCGCGCCGCCGCGCAGCGCGCCCGGCGTCGTCTCGATGGTCGGCTACCGGGGCCTCGACGTTCCCGACGGCGTGCACCGTGGCATGCCGTCGGCGACGTTGACCTTCATCGTCAGCCTGGACGACGGGGTGGAGGCCGGTGACACCGCCGGCGCCCTCGCGGTGGCCCGCCCCAACCCGTTGCTGCTCGGCGGCCTGCACTTGCGGGCCAGTCACGTGCGGCAACGGCGCGGGCAGGCCGGCGTGCAGCTGGCCGTGCATCCGCTCGCGGCGCGTGCGCTGTTCGGCGTGCCGAGCGCCGAGCTTCTCCTCGCCGAATACGACGCGACCGCCGTGCTGGATCGCGGCGCCGTCGAACTGCACCATCGGGTGACCGAAGCGCACGGCTGGCCGGACGCGTTCGCGCTGGTGGCCGGCTATCTCATCGACGCACGGCAATGCCGGGACGCCGCGACGGTGCGGCCCGAGGTCGCACAAGCCTGGCATCTGCTGCAGCGCAGCCGGGGCCGGGCCCCGGTCGCCGGCCTGGCCGACGCGGTCGGCGTCACGCCGCGACACCTCACGACGCTGTTTCGCCAGGAGGTCGGGCACTCGCCGAAGACGGTGGCGATGCTCATGCGGTTCCAGCATGCGACGGCGCGGATCGCCGAGTCGGCACGCCGCTACGGACGCGTCGACCTCGCACGAGTCGCGACCGCCACGGGGTACAGCGACCAGGCGCACATGACCCGCGAGTTCGTCCGGTTCGCCGGTGTGCCGCCGCGACAGTGGCTGGCCGAGGAGTTCCGAAACATTCAAGACGGCGGCCACTCCTGCACCGCACAGTTCGAGGATGACCACTTCGAATCCGACCGTCTGGTTGACACTGCAAGCCCATAACGCGCCCAAGCTGATCGACTACTACGTCGACACATTCGGCTTCGTCCTCGCGGCGCGCTACGGCCAGGGTGAAACCGTCGATCACGCCCAACTGAACTGGCCGCAGGGTTGCGGCGGGATCATGCTCGGCAGCCACAAGCCCGGGGCGCAGTGGTGCCGCGAACCGGGCACCGCCGGCGGTTACATCGTCACCGCCGATCCCCAGGCGCTCTACGAGCGCGTCCTGCAGCGCAAGGCCGACGTCGTGCGGCCGCTGGGCGAAACGGATTACGGCGCACGCGAATTCACGGTGCGCGATCCGGAAGGCAACCTGTGGTCCTTCGGCGACTACCGCGGCGAGACACCGCCGGCGTGACGCTTACAGATACGCGGTCTGGTTCACCAGGCGCACCGAAGACGCTCCGTCGGAATAGAATTCGGCAATGCTCAGCGACGCGAGGTCGAGGTGCAACCGGTACAGGATGCCGGGCCCGGCGTCCAGTGCCTCGCGCAGCAACATCTTGATGGGGGTCACGTGCGAGACCACCAGCACCGTCGTACCCTGCTGGGCGGCGACGATCCGGTCACGGGCCGTCGATACCCGATCGGCCACCGCGTCGAAGCTCTCCCCGCCCGGCGGGGCGGTGCTGGTGTCGCGCAGCCAGCGGCCGTGCAGTTCGGGGTCGCGCTCGGCCGCCTCGGCGAACGTCAGCCCCTCCCAGGCGCCGAAGTCGGTCTCGATCAAGTCGTCGTCGACGGTGACGTCCAGCCCCAGCGCCTTGGCGGCGGCCGCCGCGGTGTCATAGGCCCGTTGCAGCGGCGAGGCGAAGACCGCCGAAATGCCGCCGCGCTGCGCCAGATAACGCGCCGCCGCGTCGGCCTGCCGGCGCCCCAGCTCGGTCAGCGCCGGGTTACCGCGCCCCGAATAGCGGCGGTGCACCGACAGCTCGGTCTGGCCATGCCGCAGCAACAGCAGCCGGGTCGGGGTGCCGCGCGCGCCGGTCCAGCCCGGCGCGGACGGGGACGGCGTCGCCGCGGGCTCGACCGGTTCGGGTTTCGGCGCCGGCTCAGGCTTTGGGGCCGGTTCGGGCGTTTCCGTCACAGCCTCGGCCGCGGCGTCCATCGCCTCGTTGGCCAACCGATCGGCGTGCGTGTTGCGCTCCCGGGGGATCCACGAGTAGCTGATCCGCGCGAACCGCGCCGCGCGGCTTCGGGCCTGGTTGTGCAGCTCGATCAGGTCGGGGTGCTTGACCTTCCACCGCCCGGACATCTGTTCCACCAGCAGTTTGGAATCCAGGTACACCGCGGCCTCGGTGGCGCCCAAATTCAGGGCGTCGTCCAAACCGGCTATCAGACCCCGGTATTCGGCGACATTGTTGGTCGCTCGGCCGATGGCCTGCTTGGCCTCGGCGAGCACGGTCGTGCGGTCCTGGTTCCACACCACCGCGCCGTATCCGGCCGGTCCGGGGTTGCCCCGCGATCCACCGTCGGCCTCGATCACGACCTTCACTGATCGAAACCCTTGACCCGCAGCAGGATCGCGCCGCATTCCGGGCAGCGCACCACCTCGTCCTCGGCGGCGGCCGAGATGCGGGACAGCTCGCCGCGGTCGATCTCGAGCCGGCAGGCCCCGCACCGACGGCCCAGCAGCTGCCCGGCGCCCGGGCCTCCCCCGGCACGCTGGCGTTCGTACAGGGCGGACAGCGCCGGATCCAGTGCGGCGCTCAGCGAGTCACGCCGCGACGACTGAAGCTCACGGGCCTCGCTGAGCTCGGCGACCGCGGCATCGAGAGCCTCACGCGCGCTCGCCATTTCGGCCTCCAGTGACACCAGCGTCTGCTGCTCACCGTCGAGCTGGGATTGCAGCTCCTCGCGACGTTCCATCACCTCCAGCAGCGAGTCCTCCAGGCTGGTTTGACGACGCTGCAGGGTCTCCAGCTCGTGCTGGAGGTCCGACAGTTGTTTGGCGTCGATCGTTCCCGACTGCAGCAGCGAGCGGTCGCGGTCTTCGCGCTGGCGCACCGCGTCGATCTCCGCCTCGAGCCGCGACACGTGGGCGTCGATGTCTTCCACGGCGATGCGCACGGCGCCCAGCCGGTCACCGGCGGCCTCGTATTCGGCCTGCAACCGCTCGCAGGCCTGTTGCTCCGGCAGATGCGTGGCCCGGTGTGCGATGCGGGACAGCTCGGCATCGAGTTTCGACAACTCGAGTAGGGAACGCTGCTGCGCCACTTCGGCTTTCATGAACTCTCATCCTGGTGCTCGACGTTCCAAGGGTCGGTGCGAATCGAGCTCACCCGCACGGGAAGCTCCGCACCGAAACGCGACCGCAGCAGGCCGGCGGCCTGTTCACACCAGGGGAATTCACTTGCCCAATGTGCCACATCGATCAAAGCCACCTCGGAGGCCCGTCGGTGCTCGTCGGCCGGGTGGTGCCGCAGATCGGCCGTCACGAAAGCCTGCACGCCCGCACCGGCCGCGGCGGCCAGCAACGAATCCCCGGCGCCGCCGCAGACGGCGACCCGCGACACCGGCATGGCGGGGTCCCCCGCCGCCCGCACCCCCCACGAGGTGCGCGGCAGCGCCGCGCTGACGCGAGAGACGAAGTCGCGCAACGGTTCCGGACGCGCCAGGGTCGCGACGCGGCCCAGCCCGGTGTCGCCGGGCGGGGGTACCAGCGCGAAGATGTCGAAGGCGGGTTCCTCGTAGGGATGGGCGGCGCGCAGCGCCGTCAGCACCGCGGCCCGGGAACGGGCGGGCGCGACCACCTCGAACCGGTCTTCGGCCACCCGCTCGACGTTGCCCACGCTGCCCACCGCCGGTGAGGCGCCTTCGTGCGGCAGGAACTGCCCGATGCCGCTGACGCTCCAGCTGCAGTGCGAATAGTCACCGATATGTCCGGCGCCGGCCGCGAACACCGCCGCCCGCACCGCGTCGGCGTTCTCGGCGGGCACGTAGACCACCCACTTGTCCAGGTCGGGTGCGTCCGTCGCCGGCTCGAGCACGGCCTCGACGTGAAGGCCCAGGACCGCGGCCAGCGCGTCGGACACCCCCGGGCAGGCGGAGTCGGCGTTGGTGTGTGCGGTGAACAGCGAGCGTCCGGTCCGGATCAACCGGTGCACCAGCGCGCCCTTGGGGGTGCTGGCCGCCACGGTGTCCACGCCGCGCAACAGCAACGGGTGATGGGCCAGCAGCAGGCCGGCATCGGGAACTTCGTCGACCACCTCCGGCGTGGCGTCGACCGCGACGGTCACCGACCGCAGCTCGTCGTCGGGGTCCCCGCAGACCAGCCCCACCGAATCCCAGGACTCGGCGAGCCGCGGCGGGTAGGCCTCGTCGAGCACCGCGATGACGTCGGCCAGCTTGATGCTCACCGGTCGGCCTCCGCGATCGCCCGCACCAGCAACGGCCACTCGCGGCGCACCGCGGCGCGCAGGTACCGCTCGTCCAGGCCGACGAAGGTGTCACAGCGACGGATGGCAATCCCCCTGTCATGCAGTCGTTTTCGTAATTGAACGGCCTCCGGCGTGCGGAACAGCACGAACGGGGCCCGGCCGTCGACCACGTCGGCGCCCACCGAGGCCAGCCCGGCCACCATCTCGGCGCGCAGCTGCCCCAGTCCGGCCGCCCCGGCCGCCGCGTCGGCGACCGCCTGCGGATCGCAGCACGCCGCGATGGCCGTCAGCTGCAACGTCCCCACCGGCCAGTGCGCCCGCTGGGCGGTCAACCGCGCCAGCACGTCCGGGGAACCCAGCGCGTAGCCCACCCGCAGCCCGGCCAGCGCCCAGGTCTTGGTCAGGCTGCGCAGCACCAGCACGTCGGGCAGCGCGTCGCCGGCCAGCGATTCCGGCTCGCCGGGAATCGAGTCGGCGAACGCCTCGTCGACCACCAGGATCCGCCCGGGCCTGCGCAACGCCAGCAGTTGCTCGCGGGTGTGCAGCACCGAGGTGGGGTTGGTCGGATTCCCCACCACGACGAGGTCGGCGTCGTCGGGAACGATCGCGCCCGCCAGGCCGAACGGCGGCTCCAGCACCACGTGGTGCACCGGCACCCCGGCCGCGGTCAGCGCGACCGCCGGCTCGGTGAACGCCGGGGCGATGATCGCCGCCCGCCGCGGGCGCAGGTTGCCCAGCAGGGCGAACGCCTCGGCCGCCCCGGCAAGCGGCAACACCTCGGCGCGGGTCCGGCCGTGTCGCTGGGCCGCGGCGTCCTGCGCCCGGTGCGCGTCCTCGGGGCTCGGATAGCGCGCCAGGTCGGGCAGCCGCTCGGCCAGCCGGCGCAGCAGCCACTGCGGCGGTTGGCCGTGCCGGACGTTGACGGCGAAATCGAGCATCCCGGGCGCGACGGCCTGATCGCCGTGGTAGCGCGCCGCAGGCGGGCTCAGGTTCAGACTCGCCATCCGTGAAACACTAGTGCGCCGCGCGGGTCGGCCGGACGTACACCGGCATCACCGTCACGACCGGTCGCACCCATCGAGGACAATGGTGAGGTGACAGGCACAACGTCCGCCGATCCCCAGGCCCCGGGGGCGCAGCTGGTGATCTTCGATCTCGACGGCACCCTGACCGATTCCGCGGAGGGGATCGTCACCAGCTTCCTGCATGCGCTCGACCACATCGGCGCGCCCGTGCCGCCCGGCGACCTCGTTGCCCAGATCGTCGGCCCGCCGATGGACGACACCTTCCGGGCCATGGAACTCGGCGACCACACCGAGGAGGCGATCGCGGCCTTTCGCGCCGAGTACGGGTCCCGCGGCTGGGCGATGAACGCGCTCTTCGACGGGATCGAGGCGCTGCTGGCCGATCTGCGTGCCGCCGGTGTCCGGCTGGCCGTGGCCACCTCCAAGCTGGAAACGACGGCGCGGCGCATCCTCGCCCACTTCGGGCTCGACCAGCACTTCGAGGTGATCGCCGGCGCGAGTCCCGACGGGGCGCGCAAGGCCAAGGTCGAGGTGCTGGCGCACGCCCTGTCGCAGCTCGAGCCGCTGCCCGAACGGGTGCTGATGGTCGGTGACCGCAGCCACGACGTGCACGGCGCGGCCGCGCACGGCATCGACACCGTGGTGGTCGGCTGGGGTTACGGCAAGGCCGACTTCGCGGACGCGTCGCCCACGGTCGGCGTGACGCACGCCTCGACCATCGACGAACTACGGAGGGCGCTGGGTGTCTGAGCGTGAACGGCTGCACGTGACGTTCGTGTGCACCGGCAACATCTGCCGTTCGGTGATGGCCGAGAAGATGTTCGCCGACCAGCTGCGCCGCCGCGGCCTGGCCGACGCGGTGCGGGTGAGCAGCGCCGGCACCGGCAACTGGCACGTCGGCGAGTGCGCCGACGAGCGCGCCGCCGACGTGCTGCGCGCCCACGGCTATGCATGCGAGCACCGCGCCGCGCAGGTCGACGCCGAGCACCTGGGTGCCGATCTGGTGGTCGCCCTGGACCGCAACCACGCCCGAATGCTGCGGCACCTCGGCGTCGACGACGACCGCGTCCGGATGCTGCGGTCCTTCGATCCGCGCACCGGCGCCCACACCCCCGACGTCGACGATCCCTACTACGGCGACGCACAAGACTTCGAACGCGTCTACACCGTCATCGAGGCCGCGCTGCCGGGCCTGCATGACTGGGTCGATGAACGGCTCGCGCAGAACGGATCGCCTTGATGCGCCGGTTCGCCTTTCTGCTGCGTCCGGGCTGGATAGCGCTGGCGGTGGTGGTCGTCGCCTTCGCGTACCTGTGCTTCACGGTGCTCGCGCCCTGGCAGTTGGGTAAGCACAGCAGGACCTCGCAGGAGAACCATCAGATCGAATCCTCGCTGAACACCGCGCCCGTCCCATTGAAAACCCTACTGCCGCAGCAGAATTCGGCGGCCCCCGGCGCGCAATGGCGCCAGGTCACCGCCACCGGGCACTACCTGCCCGACGTGCAGGTGCTGGCCCGCCTGCGGGTGATCGACTCGAAGCCGGCGTTCGAGGTGCTGGCGCCGTTCGTCGTCGACGGCGGGCCCACGGTGCTGGTCAATCGCGGCTACGTGCGCCCGCTGGAGGGGTCGCACGTCCCGCCCATCCCCCCGCCCCCGACGCAGACGGTGACCATCACGGCGCGGCTGCGCAACTCCGAGCCCGCCGCGGTGAACAAGGACCCGTTCGTGGGAGACGGTGTGCAGCAGGTCTATTCGATCGACACCGCACAGGTCGCGGTGCTCACCAGGGTCCCGCTGGCCGGGTCCTACCTGCAGTTGGTCGACGGGCAGCCCGGCGGGCTCGGGGTGGTCGGCGTGCCTGCGCTGGACGCCGGCCCGTTCCTGTCCTACGGCATCCAGTGGATCGCGTTCGGCATCCTGGCCCCGATCGGGTTGGGCTACTTCGCCTACTCGGAGATCCGGGCCCGCCGCCAGGAGAAGCAACAGCGGGCCGCCCCCGCCGCCGAGACGGCGCCCGCGTCGCAAGCGCCGCAAACGGTGGAGGCCAAACTGGCCGACCGCTACGGCCGGCGGCGGTAGCCCGCCAGGGAAAGTGCAAGCTCGGCGAGGACCGCGGCGCCCGCCTGCACCAGCGACGACAGCATCACCGCGCGCCGCAGGTCGGTCACCGTCGGTTCCCGGCCGTCGCCGAGTGTGGGCCGGATCTGCAGCTCGTGGCGGTATTGGGTGGGACCGCCCAGGCGCACGCCCAGCGCCCCGGCGAAGGCCGCCTCGACGACGCCGGCGTTGGGGCTGGGATGACGGCCGGCGTCGCGGCGCCAGGCCCGCGCCGCACCGGACGGTGATCCACCCACCAGCGGCGCCAACAGCACCGTCAGCGACGCGGTCGCCCGCGCGCCGACGTAGTTGGCGACATCATCCAATCTCGCTGCCGCCCAACCGAATCGGAGATAGCGCGGCGAGCGATACCCGATCATCGAGTCCAGGGTGTTGATGCCGCGATACACCAGCACCGCGGGCACGCCGCCGGCCGCCGCGCACAGCAGCGGCGCCACCTGGGCGTCGGAGGTGTTCTCGGCGATCGATTCCAGCGACGCGCGCGTCAGGCCCGCGGCGTCCAGCGACGCCGGATCACGCCCACATAGCGACGGCAGCAGCCCGCGGGCGGCCTCGACGTTGCCGCGTTCCAGCAGCTCCGACATCTCCAGGCCGGTGCGCGTCAGCGAGGTTCCCCCCACCGCCACCCAGGTGGCCACGGCCGTCGCCGCGATCGACCATCCCCGGCCGCGACGCCGGGCGCCGCGTTGCACCGCCAGCCCGAGCAGGCCCACCGCCGAAATCAGCGCGCCGACATGGACCGCGCCGGCAAGCCGGCTGTCGCGGTAGGTCACGCGTTCCAGCGCGGCGGCGGCTTGGCCGAACAGCGCGACCGGATGACCCCGTCGCGGGTCGCCCAGCGCGCGGTCGGCCAGGTAGCCGATCATCACGCCCGCGATCCGGGTCCGGGTCACAACCACCCCGGCAGCGTCTCACACTGGAATCCATGAGGCCGTTGAGGCAACAAGTGCCCGAGCGGATGTGGGGGCGACAAGGCATCGTTCGTCTCCGGTGCCGCGCTGGCCGTCGACGGCGGGTACTCGGCCAGCGTTCCGATGGCCGGCAAGCCCCGCACGGCGGACTATCGTGCAACGCATGACCTTTCCCGCGCTCAACCACGTCGCGGTCACGGTGCGCGACATCGCGATCAGCGGCCCGTGGTATCGCAGGCTGCTCGGCGCCGACCCGATCCTGGACGAGCACACTGACGCCGGCTTTCACCACCAGGTGTGGATGCTTGACGGCGGCACCATATTCGGCATTCACCAGCACGACCGCGCTGCGCCCAACGAGAAGTTCAGCGAACACCGCGTCGGGCTCGACCACGTCGGCTTCGGCTGCGCCAGCCGCGCCGAGCTGGAAAATTGGGTCACCCGGCTGGGCGAGCTGGCCATCGAGCACGGCGGCATCGTGGATGCGCCCTACGGCTCGGGGTTGAGTTTTCGCGACCCAGACGGCATCGCGCTGGAGTTCTTCGCCCCGCCCGGCTGAGCGGCTCAGCGCACCGTTGCGAAGAACGCGCGCAGGTCCTCGACGAACAGCTCCGGTTGTTCGAACGCCGCGAAATGCCCGCCGCGCGGCATGTCCGTCCAGTGGGTGATGTTGTAGACCGGCTCGCACCAGCTGCGCGGCGCCTTCAGCAGCTCCCCCGGGAAAGCCGCTACGCCCGTGGGCAATTCGACGCGATCGCCGCCACCCCACACCGCGAAGCTCTCCCAGTACAGGCGGGCCGAGGACGCGGCGGTGTTGGTCACCCAATAGACCATCACGTTGTCCAGCAGCTCGTCGCGGCTGAGCGCGTTCTCAGGGTGCCCGGCGCAATCGGCCCAGTCCCAGAACTTTTCGACGATCCAGGCCAGCTGCCCCACGGGTGAGTCGGCCAGGCCGTAGCCCAGGGTCTGCGGCCGGGTGGACTGCTGCTTGGAATAGCCGGTGCCCCACTTGCGGTGGTTGGCCAACCCGGCCAACGCTCGCTGCTCCTCCTCCGTCGGGTTGGTCAGCGACTCCTTGGTGGGCCGGCCGACCGGCATGTTCAAGTGGATGCCCACGCAGTGGCCCACATTGCGGCCGATCTGAGTCGTGACCGCGGCACCCCAGTCACCGCCCTGCGCGCCGTAGCGGTCGTAGCCCAGGCGCAGCATCAGCGTTTCCCACGCCTGCGCGATCCTTTCCACACCCCAGCCGGTGTCGGTGGGCTTACCGGAGAACCCGTACCCGGGCAGCGACGGACACACGACGTGAAAGGCGTCCTCGGCGCGGCCGGAGGCGGGATGGGTCAACGGCTCGATCACCTTGTGGAACTCCACAATTGAGCCCGGCCAGCCGTGGGTGATCACCAGCGGGAACGCGTCCGCGTGCGGCGAGCGCTGGTGGACGAAATGGATGTCCAGCCCGTCGATTTCGGTGGTGAACTGATCGAAGCGGTTGAGGGCCGCCTCCCGCGATCGCCAGTCGTAGTCGTCGGCCCAGTAGTCGGCCAGCTCGCGGGCATACGCCAGCGGCACGCCCTGGCTCCAGTCGTCCACGCATTCGGCCTCGGGCCACCGCGTGCGGGCCAGCCGCGCTCGCAAGTCGTCGAGGACCTCGTCGGAAACGTCGATGCGGAACGGTTTCACGCGTTCATAGTGCCGCTGACGGTGACACCGGCGACGCGCGGGGCCTTCCCCCGGCGAACCGGGCGCGCCGTAGCACGCGAGGATGTAGCCATGGATCCCAGGCTCGCCGCACGGGTGGAGCAGAGGCGGTCGATCCCGGTCCTGGTCTGGCGATTCGCCGAGCCGCGAATGTGCGTCTCGTCGGGCCCGCTCGGCGGCGGTATCGGCGCTCGGGATTGGCTCGTCAACGCCACGGTCCCATTGGATTACGACCGGACCGACCCGGACCGCCACCTGACCGAGATCGGCGCCGCGCTCCGGCTGAACGGCGCCGGGTGCGGGTTGCTCACCGCGGTCGACGTGACCCGCCACCACCTCGCCGCGGACGGCGGCGTGCATGCGACAGCGACCGTCGGGCTCTCCAGCCCCGCCTGGGCCGCCGCGCCCGATCACCACTTCCGCCGCGAGGCGCCGTACCGGGTGGGCACGATCAACATCGTGGTCGCGGTGCCGGTGCGGCTGTCCGAGGCGGCGCTGGTCAACGCCGTCGCCACCGCCACGGAGGCCAAGGTGCAGGCGCTCCACGAGGCCGGGATACGCGCCACCGGAACCGCCTCGGACGCGGTCGTCGTGCACTGCCCCAGCGACGGGACGGCGGAGCAGTTCGGTGGACCACGATCGACGTTCGGCGCCCGGATCGCCCGAGCGGTGCACGCCGCCGTGCTCGCGGGCGGCCGGTCCTGGCTCGCGGGGCCGTCCGTCGAGTAGGCGGCCGGCGATTGCCACCACCCGCCCGGGGGTATCGCTGACCCATGGCAACGACGACGGCGCCCCGAGTCCTGGTGGTGGTGTCCGCGGCCGACCGGATTCCGCTACGGAACGGCCGCAGCGAGCTGACCGGCACCTACCTCGGTGAACTGATCGAACCGACGGACGCGATGCGTCGGGCCGGCTTCGAGCTTGGGTTCGCCACCCCGGGCGCGCGGGCGCCGGCCATCGATGGCACCTCGTGCAGCCTGATGTACTTCGCCGGCTCCCGGAAAAGGCGTGACGCCGCCCTGAGCAGCTATCGGGAGCTGCTCGAACTCGGTCTGGCCACGCCGGCCAAACTCGAAGAGATCAGCCACGACGTCCAGCGCCTGGACGGGTTTGACGCCTTGTTCGTGCCGGGCGGCCATGCGCCCCTGGTCGACCTGCTGCACCGCGACGCCTTTGCCGACGACTCGCTCAACGACGACTTCGGCGCGCTGGTCCGTCACTTCCACGACGCCCGACGCCCCACCGGCCTGATCTGTCACGCTCCCGCCGCGCTCGCCGCGGCGCCCACCGTCGACGGGCGCTGGACCTATGCGGGTTACCGGATGACCTGCTTCAAGACCGGCGTCGACACGATGTTGTCCACGGTCCCGTTGGCGCGGCGCTTCCGGGGACGCCTGAAGGATGACCCGACCGAACTGTTGAAGTCTCGCGGCGCCCACGTCGAACAGACGGTCCTGCCGATGGGCAGCAAGGTCGTCGAGGATCGCGAGCTGATCACCGGCCAGGACCCCTACTCGGCCAAGGCGTTCGGAGCCGCCTTCGTCAACAAGGTCCGCGCCGCACAAGCCTGACGCGCTCGTCCCGCCGGCCAAACCGAGTGGGCGCGGACGGTATCGAACCGCCGACCGCTGGTGTGTAAAACCAGAGCTCTACCACTGAGCTACGCGCCCGTTGCTGCGGGCAGGCTACCCGCCCGACGGCCAAGTCCCCAAAATCAGGCCCGTAAAGCCGCCAGGGCTTCGGTCCAGAGCCGCTGGTCGCGCGACTCGCCGGGCTGCTTCATCTCGGCGAAGCGGATGATCCCGGACCGGTCGACCACGAACGTCCCGCGGTTGGAGTAGCCGGCGTCCTCGTTGAACACGCCGTAGCTCTGGCTGACCGCGCCGTGCGGCCAGAAGTCCGACAACACCGGAAAGGTGAAGCCGCTGTCCAGCGACCAGACCCGGTGCGTGGGTGGCGGTCCCACCGAGATGGCCAGCGTCGCGCTGTCGTCGTTCTCGAAATCGGGCAGGTGGTCACGCAACTGATCCAGCTCGCCCTGGCAGATCCCGGTGAACGCCAGCGGGAAGAACACCAGCAGCACGTTCTTGGCGTTCCGGTAGGAGCTCAGCGTGACTCGCTGCTGGTTCTGGTCGCGCAAAGTGAAATCCGGGGCGGGGGTGCCGACGGACAGCATCAACGCTTCCCGGCCCGGGATTTGGGCTGTACCAACCGGCTGGCGCTCCAGTCGCCCAGGTTCACCGACGAGGTCGGCATCAAACCGGCGGTGGGTGCGGCCTCGGCGATTTCGGCGGGCAGAACGTGGCCCGGCTTGCCGGTCTTCGGGGTCAGCACCCAGATCACGCCGTCTTCGGCCAGCGCAGTGATCGCGTCCATCAGGGTGTCCACCAGGTCGCCGTCACCGTCTCGCCACCACAGCAGTACGACGTCGACCACCTCGTCGGTGTCCTCGTCGAGTAGGTCGCTGCCGCAGGCTTCCTCGACCGCAGCGCGGATCTCGTCGTCGGTGTCTTCGTCCCAGCCCCACTCCTGGACAACATGGTCGGGTTGGATGCCCAGTTTGCGAGCGTAGCTCGGGGCGTGATCCGCCGCGACCACCGTGGAGCCTCCTTCAACGTCCGAACGCTGTGCGATTCGCGATTATCGTCGCACAGCCAGAACTCGGTCCATACTTCCGCATCATCAGGTTGCCAGGCACAGTTTTACTGCGTTCTTTTTCGTGTCGTTGAGCTGATCGACCCGTTTGTTGAATTCCGACGTCCCCGCGTGCGTCCCAATGGCGTTGGCCACGGCGCGGGCGGCGTCGATGTAGGCGTTGAACGCGTCCTTGATCTGCTGCGACATCGCGTCGCTGAAGCTGTTGCCCACCGTGGTGGCGCTGTCGTTGAGGGCGTCGATGGCCGGGCCCTCGGTCGGTCCGGTGCCCCGGCCCGCGTTGAACGCCTTGACGAATTCGTTGGTCTTGTCGATCGCGTTCTTGCTGGTGGTGATCAGCGTGGCGCAGGCGGTGCGGACGGCCTTGGTGGTCAGCGATTGCTGCCGCTGGGATTCGCGGACGCTCGACGTCGCCGACGACGCGGACACCGACGCCGACACCGACTGCCGATAGGCCGGAGCCACCTTGGTGTCGGGCGTTGCCGTGCCGTTGGTGACGGAGGTGCATCCGACGATGCCCATCAACGCCACCGCGAGACACCCGAGGGCCAAAGCCCCGCGCCGGGGGAAGTCCCCCACCTGCGTCTGAGGGACGGCACGCCACCGGATGAGCACAAGCCAGACGTTACCGGGTGACCCCGCCGCTTGCCCCAGACCCGCCGAGTTGGTGTTCGCCGGCTGACGCCGAGCCGGCTACCCGACGTCGGCTATCCGCGCGCAACGCCGGTGCGGCACGATGGTGGGCAGGGTGCGACCCACCCGTTACGGCACACATTCCGCCAACAACAGGAGTAGTGCGTTGACAACTGAGTTCGTGCGCCACGATCTGGCCACAAACCCCAACGGCGCAACCGAACCCGACCGGGTTCGGGTGATCCGCGAGGGGGTGGCCTCCTACCTCCCCGACATCGATCCCGAAGAGACGTCGGAGTGGCTGGAGTCCTTCGATGAACTGCTGGAGCGCTCCGGCCCGTCGCGGGCGCGCTACCTGATGCTGCGATTGCTGGAGCGGGCCGGCGAGCAGCGAGTCGCCATCCCGTCGCTGACCTCCACCGACTACGTCAACACCATCCCGACCGAGCTGGAGCCGTGGTTTCCCGGCGACGAGGACGTCGAGCGGCGCTACCGGGCGTGGATCCGGTGGAACGCCGCCATCATGGTGCACCGCGCCCAGCGCCCGGGAGTCGGTGTGGGCGGCCACATTTCGACCTACGCCTCGTCCGCGGCGCTCTACGAGGTCGGCTTCAACCACTTCTTCCGCGGCAAATCGCACCCCGGCGGCGGCGACCAGGTGTTCATCCAGGGCCACGCCTCCCCCGGAATCTACGCGCGCGCCTTCCTGGAGGGCCGGCTCACCGCCGACCGGATGGACGGCTTCCGGCAGGAGCACAGCCACGCCGGCGGCGGACTGCCCTCCTACCCGCACCCGCGGCTGATGCCCGACTTCTGGGAATTCCCGACTGTGTCGATGGGTCTGGGCCCGCTCAACGCCATCTACCAGGCGCGGTTCAACCATTACCTGCACGACCGCGGCATCAAGGACACCTCCGACCAGCACGTGTGGTGCTTTCTGGGTGACGGCGAGATGGACGAGCCCGAAAGCCGCGGCCTGGCGCACGTCGCGGCGCTGGAGGGCCTGGACAACCTGACGTTCGTCGTGAACTGCAACCTGCAGCGCCTCGACGGCCCGGTGCGCGGCAACGGCAAGATCATCCAGGAGCTGGAGTCGTTCTTCCGCGGCGCCGGCTGGAACGTCATCAAGGTGGTATGGGGCCGCGAATGGGACGCCCTGCTGCACGCCGACCGCGACGGCGCGCTGG
This sequence comes from Mycobacterium sp. 1165196.3, assembly GCF_001673415.1. Classification (NCBI taxonomy): domain Bacteria; kingdom Bacillati; phylum Actinomycetota; class Actinomycetes; order Mycobacteriales; family Mycobacteriaceae; genus Mycobacterium; species Mycobacterium sp. 1165196.3. The sequence goes on from NZ_LZLU01000014.1 coordinate 63,924, forward strand.
TGAACCTGATGAACACCACCCCGGACGGGGACTACCAGACGTACAAGGCCAACGACGGCGCCTACGTGCGCGACCACTTCTTCGGCCGCGACCCGCGCACCAAGGCGCTCGTGGAGAACATGAGCGATTCCGAAATCTGGAACCTCAAGCGCGGCGGCCACGACTATCGCAAGGTCTACGCCGCCTATCGCGCCGCCGTCGACCACAAGGGTCAGCCCACGGTGATCCTGGCCAAGACCATCAAGGGCTATTCGCTGGGAGCGCATTTCCAGGGCCGCAACGCCACGCACCAGATGAAAAAGCTTGCGCTGCAAGACCTTAAGGACTTCCGCGACGCGATCCGGATCCCGATCAGCGACGCGCAGCTCGAAGAGGACCCCTACCTGCCGCCCTACTACCACCCCGGCTCGGACGCCGAGGAGATCCGCTACATGGTCGACCGCCGGCGCACCCTCGGCGGGTTCTTGCCCGAGCGACGGACGAAGGCCAAGGCGTTGCGGCTGCCCGGGCGCGAGACCTACGCCGCGCTGAAGAAGGGATCGGGTACCCAGGAGGTCGCCACCACCATGGCGACGGTGCGGACCTTCAAAGAAGTGTTGCGGGACAAAGAAGTTGGGCCGCGGATCGTGCCGATCATTCCCGACGAGGCGCGCACCTTCGGCATGGACTCGTGGTTCCCGTCGCTGAAGATCTACAACCGCAACGGCCAGCTGTACACCGCCGTGGACGCCGAGCTGATGCTGGCCTACAAGGAAAGCGAAGCCGGGCACATCCTGCACGAGGGCATCAACGAAGCCGGGTCCGTGGGGTCGTTCATCGCGGCGGGCACGTCGTATGCCACCCACAACGAGCCGATGATCCCGATCTACATCTTCTATTCGATGTTCGGCTTCCAGCGCACCGGCGACGGATTATGGGCCGCCGCAGACCAAATGACACGCGGGTTCTTGCTCGGAGCCACCGCGGGGCGCACCACGCTGACCGGCGAAGGGCTGCAACACGCCGACGGTCACTCGCTGCTGCTGGCCAGCACCAACCCCGCGGTGGTCGCCTACGACCCGGCCTTCGCCTACGAAATCGCCTACATCGTGGAAAGCGGGCTGGCGCGGATGTTCGGGGAGAACCCGGAGGACGTGTTCTTCTACATCACCATCTACAACGAGCCGTACGTGCAGCCGCCCGAGCCGGAGAACTTCGATCCCGAGGGCGTCTTGCGGGGCCTCTACCGCTACCACGTCGCCACCGAACAGCGGGCCAACAAGGCGCAGATCCTGGCATCGGGGGTGGCGATGCCCTCGGCGCTGAAGGCGGCCGAGATGCTGGCCGCGGAGTGGGACGTCGCCGCCGACGTGTGGTCGGTGACCAGCTGGGGCGAGCTGAACCGCGACGGCGTGGCCGTCGACAGGGCGAGGCTGCGCCACCCGGACCGGCCGGCCGGTGTCCCGTACGTCACCCAGGCCCTGTCGAACATCAGCGGTCCGGTGGTCGCCGTCTCGGACTGGATGCGGGCCGTCCCCGAGCAGATCCGGCCCTGGGTGCCGGGCACCTTCGTCACCCTGGGCACCGACGGGTTCGGCTTCTCCGACACCCGGCCGGCGGCGCGGCGGTACTTCAACACCGACGCCGAGTCGCAGGTGGTCGCGGTGCTCGAGGCGCTGGCGCGCGACGGCGAGATCGACCCCTCGGTGCCGGTCGCGGCCGCCCGCCAGTACAAGATCGACGACGTGCAGGCGGCCCCGGAGCAGACGTCCGACCCCGGGGTGGCCTGACCCCCGCCTGTGCACGGCGTGGCCCGCGTCGAGCGTGAAGGTAGTTTCACGTTGGGCGCCGAGCGTGAAGGTAGTTTCACGCTCAACGCCCCACCGGCCGCTCAGGCCAACGCATTGAGGCGTCCTTAAGAACGCCACGCCTCCGCCTTTGGCGGAAACTTCCAGAAAAGTCGCGTAGGTTTTAGGGGTGAATGACAACCCCTTCGCCGGTCCGTTCGCCAAGCAGCCCCGATCGCCGCTGGAGTTGCTCGACACGGTGCCGGAGTCGGTACTGCGGCGGCTGAAGCAGTACTCCGGCCGGCTGGCCACCGAGGCGGTCTCGGTCATGGGCGATCGGTTGCCGTTCTTCGCCGACCTTGAAGCATCGCAGCGGGCCAGCATGGCGCTGGTGGTGCAGACGGCGATCAACAACTTCGCCGAGTGGATGCAAGACCCGCACAGCAACGTCAGCCACACCGCGCAGGCCTTCGAACTGGTGCCCCAGGACCTCGCCCGCCGCATCGCGTTGCGCCACAGCGTCGACATGGCGCGCGTGACCATGGACTTCTTCGAGGAGGTCGTCCCGCTGCTGGCCCGCTCCGAAGAGCAGCTGACGGCGCTGACGGTCGGCATCCTGAAGTACAGCCGCGACCTGGCGTTCACGGCCGCGACCGCCTACGCGAACGCGGCCGAGGCGCGCGGGGCGTGGGACAGCCGGATGGAGGCCAGCGTCGTCGATGCGGTGGTCCGCGGCGACACGGGCCCGGAGCTGCTGTCCCGCGCCGCGGCGCTGAACTGGGACACCACCGCGCCGGCGACGGTCGTGGTCGGTACCCCGGCCCCCGGGCGCGACGGATCCACCGGTCCCGACGACAGCGAACGGGCCAGCCAGCGCGTCCGCGACATCGCCGCACAGCACGGGCGCGCGGCCCTCACCGACGTGCACGGCACCTGGCTGGTCGCGATCGTGTCCGGCCAATTGTCGCCGACCGACAAATTCCTGGGCGATCTGCTGGTGGCGTTCGCCGACGGCCCGGTGGTCGTCGGGCCCACCGCGCCGATGCTGACGGCTGCCTATCACAGCGCCAGCGAGGCGATCTCCGGCATGAACGCCGTCGGTGGCTGGCGCGGCGCGCCACGTCCCGTGCCGGCGCGCGAACTGCTGCCCGAACGCGCCCTGATGGGCGATGCGTCGGCCATCGTGGCGCTGCACACCGACGTGATGGGCCCGCTGGCCGACGCGGGTCCGACGCTGATCGAAACTCTTGACGCTTACTTAGATTGTGGCGGCGCGATTGAGGCGTGTGCCAGAAAGTTGTTCGTTCATCCAAACACCGTGCGCTACCGGCTCAAGCGGATCACCGACTTCACCGGCCGCGATCCCATGCAGCCCCGTGATGCATATGTGCTGCGAGTGGCGGCGACGGTCGGCCAGCTCAACTACCCGGCCCAACCCCCCAGCGCCGCCACCAACGCCATGCCTGCGGTTCCGCTGCCGGTGAAAGCGGCGGTGGCGGGGCAATTCGGAAGATAGTGACCCAGGCAACAGGTCGCGGCACGATATCAAACCCGTAGCTTACGGAGCCGTTTTGTAGGGTGTACACAAAAACCTAAGACGAGGTTCATAATCTGTTACACCCGCCAAAACCGTTTCCACAGTGTTCTCTTAAACACGTGATTGCATTGCTTGCGCCCGGACAGGGTTCGCAGACCGAGGGGATGCTCTCGCCATGGCTGGAGCTCGCCGGCGCCGCTGACCAGTTGGCGCTGTGGTCCAAGGCCAGTGGCCTCGACCTCGTGCGCCTGGGCACCACCGCATCGACCGAAGAGATCACCGACACCGCGGTCACCCAGCCGCTGGTCGTGGCCGCCACGCTGCTGGCCCACCAGGAGCTGGCCAGGCGCGGCCTGTTGTCGGACGCGGAACTGGTCGTCGCTGGCCACTCCGTCGGGGAGATCGCCGCCTACGCGATCGCCGGCGTGATCGCCGCCGACGACGCCGTCGCGCTGGCCGCCACCCGCGGCGCCGAGATGGCCAAGGCTTGCGCCGTCGAGCCGACCGGCATGTCCGCGGTGCTCGGTGGCGATGAGGGCGAGGTCCTGGCCCGCCTCGAGCAGCTCGACCTCTTCCCCGCCAACCGCAACGCCACGGGACAGATCGTCGCCGCAGGCCCGCTGACCGCGCTGGAGAAGCTGGCCGAGGACCCGCCGGAAAAGGCCCGGGTGCGCGCGCTCGGGGTGGCCGGGGCGTTCCACACCAAGTACATGGCGTCGGCGCTCGACGGCTACGCCGCCGCGGCGGCCGCCGTCCAGACGTCCGAGCCCACCGCCACGCTGCTGTCCAACCGCGACGGTAAGCCGGTCGCCTCGGCGGCCGCGGCGATGGAGGCGCTGGTCTCTCAGCTGACCCAGCCGGTGCGCTGGGATCTGTGCACCGCGACGCTGCGTGACCTGGAAGTCACTGCGGCCGTGGAGTTCCCGCCCGCGGGCACGCTCACCGGTATCGCCAAACGAGAACTTCGGGGGGTTACGGCACGTGCCGTCAAGTCGCCCGCAGACCTGGACGCTTTGGCCGAGCTCTAAAGCCAGCTCGGCCAGTTGCACAACCAGTACAACCGCATATCACGTCAATTCGACTAACACACAACACATTACGAAGGGAAGAAAGCTGTGGCTGTCAGCCAGGAAGAAATCATCGCCGGTATCGCCGAGATCATCGAAGAGGTGACCGGTATCGAGCCCTCCGAGGTCACCCCGGAGAAGTCGTTCGTCGACGACCTGGACATCGACTCGCTGTCGATGGTCGAGATCGCCGTGCAGACCGAGGACAAGTACGGCGTCAAGATCCCCGACGAGGACCTCGCCGGTCTGCGCACCGTTGGTGACGTCGTCTCCTACATCCAGAAGCTCGAGGAAGAGAACCCCGAGGCTGCCGAGGCGCTGCGCGCCAAGCTGGAGACCGAGAACCCCGAGGCGGTCGCCAACGTCAAGTCGAGGCTGGAAGCGGACAGCAAGTGAGCAAGCCTTCCACTGCTAATGGCGGTTACCCCAACGTTGTGGTAACCGCCGTCACGGCGACGACGTCGATCGCGCCGGACATCGAGAGCACGTGGAAGGGTTTGTTGGCCGGCGAAAGCGGCATCCACGTCCTCGAAGACGAGTTCATCACCAAGTGGGACCTGCCCGTCAAGATCGGTGGCCACCTCAAGGAGCCCATCGACGAGCACATGAGCAGGCTCGACTTGCGGCGCATGTCCTACGTCCAGCGGCTGGCGAAGTTGCTCAGCACTCAGCTGTGGGAGTCGGCCGGCAGCCCGGAGGTCGACCCCGACCGGTTCTCGGTCGTGGTCGGCACCGGTCTCGGTGGCGCCGAAAGGATCGTGGAGAGTTACGACCTGATGAACGAGGGCGGCCCCCGCAAGGTGTCGCCGCTCGCCGTTCAGATGATCATGCCCAACGGCGCCGCGGCGGTGGTGGGCCTGCAGCTGGGCGCCCGCGCCGGGGTGATCACCCCGGTGTCGGCGTGCTCGTCGGGCTCGGAGGCGATCGCGCACGCGTGGCGCCAGATCGCAATGGGTGACGCCGATTTCGCCGTCTGCGGCGGGGTCGAGGGTCCCATCGAGGCGCTGCCGATCGCGGCGTTCTCCATGATGCGGGCCATGTCCACTCGCAACGACGAGCCCGAGCGCGCGTCACGGCCGTTCGATAAGGACCGCGACGGCTTCGTGTTCGGCGAGGCCGGGGCCCTGATGATCATCGAGACCGAGGAACACGCCAAGGCCCGCGGCGCCAAGCCGCTGGCCCGGTTGCTGGGCGCCGGCATCACCTCGGACGCGTTCCACATGGTGGCGCCCGCGGCTGACGGCGTGCGCGCCGGCCGGGCAATGCAACGGTCGCTCGAGTTGGCGGGGTTGTCCCCCAAGGACATCGACCACGTCAACGCGCACGGGACGGCAACGCCCATCGGCGACACCGCCGAGGCGAACGCCATCCGGGTCGCCGGCTGCGAGCAAGCGGCGGTGTACGCACCGAAGTCGGCCCTGGGGCACTCCATCGGTGCCGTCGGGGCTCTGGAATCTGTCCTCACGGTATTGAGCCTTCGGGACGGCGTGATACCGCCAACACTCAACTACGAAACACCCGATCCCGAAATCGATCTGGATGTTGTCGCGGGCGAACCTCGCTACGGCGATTTCCAATACGCGATCAACAACTCGTTCGGGTTCGGTGGTCACAACGTGGCACTCGCCTTCGGGCGGTACTGAGTACTACGTCCGGCGACGACGCGGGCCGCAGCAGGCCCGCGGAGGAGCCGGACAGCATGGAAGGAACGTTCGCAAGACCCATGACAGAGCTGGTTACCGGGAAAACGCTCCCGAACGTGGTCGTCACTGGCGTCGCCATGACGACCGCGTTGGCTACTGACGCCGAGAACACCTGGAAGCTGTTGCTGGACAGCCAAAGTGGTATCCGCAAACTCGAGGATCCATTCGTCGAGGAGTTCGACCTGCCGGTGCGCATCGGCGGACACCTGTTGGAAGAATTCGATAGCCAAATGACCCGTATCGAGCTGCGTCGGACGGGTTATCTGCAGCGGATGTCCACCATTCTGGGCCGGCGGGTCTGGGAGAACGCCGGCTCTCCCGAGGTCGATCCCAACCGGCTGATGGTCTCCATCGGCACCGGCCTGGGATCGTCGGAAGAGATGGTCTTCAGCTACGACGACATGCGCGCTCGCGGCATGAAGGCCGTCTCTCCGCTCGGGGTGCAGAAGTACATGCCCAACGGCGCCTCGGCGGCGGTGGGCCTGGAGCGCCAGGCCAAAGCCGGGGTGATCACGCCGGTGTCGGCGTGCGCGTCGGGTTCCGAGGGGATCGCGCAGGCCTGGCGCAACATCGTCTTCGGCGAGGCCGACATTGCCATCTGCGGTGGCGTGGAAACCCGTATCGAGGCGGTGCCGATTGCGGCTTTCGCCCAGATGCGCATCGTGATGTCGACCAAGAACGACGACCCGGTAGGGGCCTGCCGCCCGTTCGACCGCGACCGCACCGGATTCGTCTTCGGCGAGGCCGGCGCGCTGATGGTCATCGAAACCGAAGAACA
>NZ_LZLU01000015.1:0-55748 GCF_001673415.1 Mycobacterium sp. 1165196.3
GGATACGGGCGTGCTGGCCACCCTGCTGGCGTGTGCCGAGAAGTACGGCCTGGCCGAGGTGTCGCCGATGGTGTGCAACATGGCCGACCCGGAGCGGCTGGCGTTCCCGTTGCGTCGCGGTCTGGTATGGCGCAGGCGCACAAGCGAATTACGCACCGAGGCGGGCCAGGACCTGCTGCCCGGGATCGCGTCGCTGTTCAACGGCGCGTTGTTTCGGGCCGCCACCCTGGACGCCGTCGGTGTCCCGGATCTGCGGCTGTTCATCCGCGGCGACGAGGTGGAACTGCACCGCCGGCTGGTGCGATCCGGCCTGCCGTTCGGGACCTGCCTGGACACCGTCTACCTGCATCCCTGCGGATCCGATGAGTTCCGGCCGATCCTGGGCGGCCGGATGCACACCCAATATCCCGACAACCCCACCAAGCGGTTTTACACCTACCGCAACCGCGGCTACCTGCTGTCGCAGCCCGGCCTGCGCAAGCTGGTGGTGCAGGAGTGGGTCCGGTTCGGCTGGTTCTTCCTGGTGAGCCGTCGCGACCCGCGGGGACTGGCCGAGTGGATCCGGTTGCGGCGCTTGGGGCGTCGCGAGCGGTTCGGGAAACCGGAAGGAACGCAGTGACTTTCGTCGACGCGGCGGCACAGTCGCGCACCTTTACCCGCGCCCGCAGCGATCTCGTCGACGGCTTCCGCCGTCATGAGCTGTGGTTGCACCTGGGCTGGCAGGACATCAAGCAGCGCTACCGGCGTTCGGTGCTGGGGCCGTTCTGGATCACCATCGCGACCGGTACCACCGCCGTCGCGATGGGCGGCTTGTACTCCAAGCTGTTTCATCTCGAGCTGTCGGTGCATCTGCCGTACGTCACGCTGGGGCTGATCATCTGGAACCTGATCAACGCCGCCATCCTGGAAGGCGCCGACGTCTTCGTCGCCAACGAGGGTCTGATCAAGCAGTTGCCCACGCCGCTGAGCGTGCACGTCTACCGGCTGGTGTGGCGGCAGATGATCCTGTTCGCGCACAACATCGTCATCTACGTCGTCATCGCGATGATCTTCCCCAAACCCTGGTCGTGGGCCGACCTTTCGGTGCTCCCCGCGCTGGCGCTGATCGTGCTGAACTGCATCTGGGTGTCGCTGTGTTTCGGCATCCTGGCCACCCGCTACCGCGACATCGGCCCGTTGCTGTTTTCGATCGTGCAGCTGCTGTTCTTCATGACGCCGATCATCTGGAACGACGACACCCTGCGGCAGCAGGGCGCCGGGCGCTGGTCGAAGATCGTCGAACTCAACCCCCTGCTGCACTACCTCGACATCGTGCGCGCCCCGCTGCTGGGCTCGCATCAGGAACTGCGGCACTGGGCCGTGGTGCTGGTGCTGACCGCCGTCGGCTGGCTGCTGGCCGCGTTCGCGATGCGCCAATATCGCGCCCGGGTGCCGTACTGGGTGTAGCCGCTGGGGTGCTGTCGCTCGAACTCCCATGCTGGCTGGGTTGCCGGGGACCCTTTTTGGGTGGACATTCGTGCTCAGATGAACGATGGAGGGCGCGCGATGGACATCGTCCCGTTGGGCCCGGGCTTTGCCGCCGAATTGCGTGGAGTGACGATCCACGAGATTGCTTCCGACGACGCCGTATACGCGGTGGTGCGCGCGGCGTTCGAGGAGCATTCGGTTCTGGTCCTTCGTGACCAGGACGTCACCGATGAAGCGCAACTTGCCTTCTCGCGCCGGTTCGGCCCGCTCGAGGTTACCAAGCCGGGGTCGGTGGGCGCCGGCAGCAACCTCGTGGTGCTCAAGACCCTCGACGAAGAGGGCAACGTGCTGCCCGAGGATCACCGGCTTGCTCTCGAAAACAAGGCGAACCAGCTGTGGCACACCGACAGTTCGTTCAAGCGGGTGCCGGCGCTGGCTTCGGTGCTGTCGTCGCGCATCGTTCCTGCACGGGGAGGCGAGACCGAGTACGTCTCGACGCGGCTTGCGTTCGACCGCCTCGATCCGGCGCTGCAACGGCAGCTGGAGAACTCCTTCGCCTGGCACGAGTACGCCTTTTCGCGCGCCAAGATCGCGCCGGACCTTGTCGGTCCCGTTGAACGGGCGGCGCTGCCGCCGCAGTGTTGGCGTCTCGTCTGGACGAATCCAGTTAACGGCCGCAAGGCGTTGTACATGGCCTCGCACACTTTCGCGATCGAGGGCATGGAGCGTACAGCGGCCCAGGACTTGCTTTTCGAGCTGACTCAGGCGGCGACCGCCCCCGGAACGAGCTACTTGCACGCGTGGCGCAAGGGCGACGTGGTGATGTGGGACAACCGCGCGATCATGCACCGCGGCCGCCCGTGGCCGGCGCGCGAGCCGCGCCACATGGTGCGGAGCACGGTTGCGGCGACGGCCGGGGATGGGCTCGACGCGATGCGTCCGCCGAGGCGCCGGTGACATGCCACTTCGACGGCCACGCCGCCGTTCTAGGTGGTGGCGGGGGCCCCGTCGTGGTGTCACACTGAAACGCCACCTGAGCAACCGGTCGAAAGGTCCACCGACGTGAGCAAAAAGGTCCCATCGGCAGCGGACGCCGCGCGGAACAACCTCGAAGCGGAGCTGGACCGGCTACGGCAACGGCGCGAGCGCCTCGAAGCCGAGGTCAAGAACGACCGCGGGATGGTGGGCGACCACGGTGACGCAGCCGAGGCGATCCAGCGCGCGGAGGAACTGGTGGTGCTCACCGACCGGATCTCCGAATTGGACCGGCGCCTACGGGCCGGGCCGTCGGACACCGACGCGTCGGAGACGCTGCCCGGCGGCACCGAGGTGACGCTGCGGTTCGCCGACGGTGAAGTGGTCACGATGCAGGTGATCTCCATCGTCGAGGAGACTCCCGTCGGCGGGGAGGGCGAGACGTTGACCGCGCGCAGTCCGCTGGCCCAGGCCCTGGCCGGCCGCAAACCCGGGGACACGGTCACCTATTCGACGCCGCAGGGCGAGAACCAGGTCGAGTTGATCTCGGTCAAGCTGCCCCGCTGACGCTCGCCGGGAAAAGCCCGGCGGCCCCGTAGACTCCCCTCGATGGTTGCCCCGCTGCCCGATTCCGCGTCCGAGGACGTGCGCCCGGGCTTGCCCCTCACGACGCAGGTCATCCGGTTCGTCGTCACCGGTGGCCTGGCGGGAATCGTGGACTTCGGGCTCTACCTGCTGCTGTGGAAGGTCCTGGGCGTCCAGGTCGACCTTTCCAAGGCCACCAGCTTCATCGTCGGCACCATCACCGCCTACCTGATCAACCGCCGCTGGACCTTCCAGGCGAACCCCAGTACCGCCCGGTTCGTCGCCGTCATGGTTCTCTACGCCGTCACGTTCGCGGTCCAGGTCGGGCTCAACCACCTGTGCCTGGCGTTGCTGCACTACCGGGGGTGGGCGCCGCTGGTCGCATTCGTGATCGCCCAGGGCACCGCGACGGTGATCAACTTCGTGGTGCAGCGGGCCGTAATCTTCCGCATCCGCTGAGCCGCCATCGGCAGGCGGTACCCTCTTTGACGATGTCGAGCACCGATCCCGTGACCAAGCCCGCCCAGTTGATGGGCTTCGGGCGCACCGCGCCGTCGGTGGCCCAGGTGCTCTCCACCCGCGATCCCGAGGTGATCGCGAAGGCCGTGGCCCGGGTGGCCGACTCGGACGATCCCAAGGGCCGGGGCATGATCGCCCGCGGCCTGGGCCGCTCCTACGGCGACAACGCCCAAAACGGCGGCGGCCTGGTGATCGACATGACCGGGCTCAACCGCATCCACTCGATCAGCGCCGACACCCGGCTGGTCGACGTCGACGCCGGGGTCAGCCTGGACCAGTTGATGAAGGCCGCGCTGCCGTTCGGGCTCTGGGTCCCGGTGCTGCCGGGAACCCGTCAGGTCACCGTCGGCGGCGCGATCGCCTGCGACATCCACGGCAAGAACCACCACAGCGCGGGCAGCTTCGGTAACCACGTCCGCTCGATGGACCTGCTCATGGCCGACGGCACCGTCCGCGCCATCACCCCCGACAGCGAGGACGCGGACCTGTTCTGGGCGACCGTCGGAGGCAACGGCCTGACCGGGATCGTGCTGCGCGCCACCATCGCCATGACTCCGACGGAGACGGCGTATTTCATCGCCGACGGCATCGCCACCAAGGACCTCGACGAGACGGTCGCCGTTCACCTCGACGGCAGCGAAGCCAACTACACCTACTCCAGCGCCTGGTTCGACCTGATCAGCCCGCCACCGAAGCTGGGCCGCGCCGCGGTCAGCCGGGGCAGCCTGGCCAAGCTGGACCAGCTACCCAAGAAGCTGGCCAAGAACCCGCTGAAATTCGATGCGCCGCAGCTGTTGACGGTGCCGGACGTGTTTCCCGTCAGCGCCATGAACAAGCTGTCGTTCATGGCGATCGGCGAGGTGTATTACCGGCTGGGCGGAACCTACAGCGGCAAGATCCAGAACCTGTCGCAGTTCTACCACATGCTTGACCTGGTCAGCGGCTGGAATAATGCTTACGGCCCAAGGGGTTTCGCCCAACACCAATTCCTGGTTCCGCCGGACGCGATGGACGAATTCAAGGCCATCATCCGCTGGATCCAGACCAGCGGGCACTACTCGGCGCTCAACGTGTTCAAGCTCTTCGGCCCGGGCAACCGCGCGCCGCTGAGTTTCCCGATGGCCGGCTGGAACGTCGCCATGGACTTCCCCAACAAGCCGGGGATCAATGAGTTCCTCAACGAACTCGACCGGCGCGTCCTGGAATTCGGCGGAAGGGTATACACCGCCAAGGATTCCCGGGTGAGCGCAGAAACCTTCCACGCCATGTATCCGCGCATCGACGAATGGATCGCGATACGCCGCAAGGCCGACCCCCTGCGGGTGTTCGCCTCCGACATGGCCCGACGTTTGGAGCTGCTGTAAATGGTGCTCGATGCCGTAGGTAATCCGCAGACCATCCTGCTGCTCGGCGGTACCTCCGAGATCGGCCTGGCCATCTGCGAACGCTACCTGCAGAACGCGCACGCGCGAATTGTCCTGGCCGCCATGCCCAATGATCCGGCCCGGGACGCCGCGGTGGCCCAGATGAAGGCCGCCGGTGCGCGCTCGGTCGAGCTGATCGACTTCGAGGCCACCGACCCCGACACCCACCCGAAGATGATCGAGGCGGCCTTCGCCAACGGAGATATAGACGTCGCGATCGTCGCCTTCGGCATTCTCGGTGACGCCGAGGAGTTGTGGCAGAACCAGCAGAAAGCGGTGCTGGCCGCCGAAATCAACTACACCGCAGCGGTTTCGGTGGGCGTGCTGCTCGGTGAGAAAATGCGCGCCCAGGGCTTCGGGCAGATCATCGCGATGAGCTCGGCCGCCGGTGAGCGGGTGCGGCGGTCCAACTTCGTCTACGGCTCCACCAAGGCCGGGTTGGACGGATTCTATTTGGGGCTCGGAGAGGCGTTGCGTGAGTACGGGGTTCGCGTGCTGGTGATCCGGCCCGGCCAGGTGCGTACCCGGATGAGCGCGCACGTCAAGGAAGCCCCGCTCACCGTCGATAAGGAATACGTCGCCAACCTCGCGGTGACTGCGGCCGCCAAAGGTAAGGAATTGGTTTGGGCACCAGCAGCATTCCGCTATGTGATGATGGTGTTGCGACACGTCCCGCGTCCCATCTTCCGCAAGCTTCCCATTTGATCATGCGCAACGCGCTGGCCACCCTCGGCCAGATGGCCTTGGCGGCGCTGGTCGCGGTAGCCGTCGCGGTGGTCTCGCTGATCGCCATCTCCCGGGTGCAATGGCCGGCGTTCCCGTCCTCCAACCAACTGCACGCCCTGACCACCGTCGGGCAGGTCGGCTGCCTGGCCGGGCTGGTCGCCGTCGGCTGGGCGTGGCGGCGCTGCAGCCGTCCCCGCGGCCGGTGGTTGACCCGGTTGGGTGGGCTGGTCTTCGTGTCGGCGTTCACCGTGGTGACGCTGGGCATGCCGCTGGGGGCGACCAAGCTGTACCTGTTCGGCATCTCCGTCGACCAGCAGTTCCGCACCGAGTACGTCACCCGGCTCGCCGACAGCCCCGCCCTGCGCGACATGACCTACCTCGGGCTGCCGCCGTATTACCCGCCGGGCTGGTTCTGGATCGGCGGGCGCGCCGCCGCGCTCGGCGGCACACCGGCGTGGGAGATCTTCAAGCCGTGGGCCATCACGTCGATCACCATCGCGGTCGCGGTCGCGCTGGTGCTGTGGTGGCGCCTGGTCCGGTTCGAATACGCGCTGATCGTCACCGCCGCGACGGCCGCGGTGACGCTGGCCTACGGCTCGCCCGAGCCGTACTCGGCGATGATCACCGTGCTGTTGCCGCCGATGCTGGTGCTGACCTGGTCGGGCCTGCGCGCCGGTGAGCGCGGGACTGGCCGCGCTTCTGACGCCGAGCGTGAAACTAACTGCACAGTCGATTCCGAGCGTGAAACTAACTTCACACTCGCGGCAGGGGTGCGCGCGGAGCCGGACGCGCCCGGTCGTGCGGGGTGGAGCGCGGTGATCGCCGCCGGGCTGTTTCTGGGCTGGACGGCCACCTGGTACACGCTGCTGTTCGGGTTCACCGCGTTCACGGTCGCACTGATGGCCCTGTGGCTGGCCGGCGTGCGCTGGCGGCGCAACCGGCACAGTGGCGGCGTCAAGGCCGCCCTCGATCCGCTGCGGCGGTTGGCCGTCATCGCCAGCATCGCCGTCGTGATCGCCTGCACCACCTGGTTGCCGTTCGTGTTGCGGGCGCTGCACAACCCGATCAGCAACACCGGCAGCGCCCAGCATTACCTGCCGGCCGACGGCGCGCAGCTGACGTTCCCGATGCTGCAGTTCACGCTGCTGGGCGTCGTCTGCCTGATCGGCACCCTGTGGCTGGTGGTGCGGGCCCGTTCGTCGGTGCGGGCGGGCGCCCTGGCCATCGGCGTGCTGGCCATCTATTTGTGGTCGCTGCTGTCGATGCTCACCACGCTGGCGCGCACCACCCTGTTGTCCTTCCGGCTGCAGCCGACCCTGAGCGTGCTGCTGGTCGCGGCCGGGGCCTTCGGCTTCGTCGAACTCGCCCAGGCGCTGGCCGCCGTGGGCCGCGAACGCGGCTGGGGCCGCGCCGTCTTCCCAGTGGCCGGCGCGATCGGGCTGGCCGCCGCGATCGCGTTCAGCCAGGACATCCCCGACGTGCTGCGCCCCGACCTCACCATCGCCTACACCGACACCGACGGTCACGGCCAACGCGGGGACCGCCGCCCGCCCAGCGCCGAGAAGTTCTACGCCACAATCGATCACGCCATCACCCAGGTGACCGGCAAGCCGCGCGATCAGACCGTCGTGATGACCGCCGACTACAGCTTCCTGTCCTTCTACCCGTACTGGGGATTTCAGGGCCTCACCTCGCACTACGCCAACCCGCTCGCGCAGTTCGACCTGCGGGCCGCGCAGATCAACAAGTGGTCCAACCTCAAGACCGCCGACGAGCTGCTCCATGCCCTGGACACCTGCCCCTGGCCCCCGCCCACGGTTTTCCTCATGCGCCGCGGCGCCGCGGGCAACTACACGCTGCGGCTGGCCGAGGACGTCTACCCCAACCAGCCCAACGTGCGGCGCTACACCGTCGATCTGCGCGGCGCCCTGTTCGACAGCCCGCGTTTCACCGTCCAGAGCATCGGCCCGTTCGTGCTGGCCATCCGCAAGCCGGGGGCGTAACCGCTGATGAGCACCGACACCACGCCTCAAACGGGGCCTCAAACGGCCGAAGAACTAGCATCTAGCTCCGTGAACGACACGGGAGCGAATCACCGGATCGCCCGGCTGGTTGCCTCCGTCGCCGGGCTGCTCGGCGTGCTGCTGGCGATCGCCACCCCGCTGCTCCCGGTCAACCAGACCACCGCCCAACTGAACTGGCCGCAGAACGGCACCTTCGGCAGCGTCGACGCCCCGCTGATCGGCTACGTGGCCACCGATTTGAACATCACCGTCCCGTGTGACGCCGCCGCCGGACTGGCCGGACCCGGCAACGCCGGCAAGACGGTGTTGTTGTCGACGGTGCCCAAGCAGGCACCCAAGGCCGTCGACCGGGGCCTGCTGATCGTGCGCGCCAACAACGACCTGGTGCTGGTGGTGCGCAACGTCCCGGTGGTGACCGCTCCGCTGAGCGAGGTGCTCAGTCCGGCCTGCCAGCGGTTGACCTTCACCGCGCACGCCGAGAAGGTCACGGCCGAATTCGTCGGACTCACGCAGGGACCCAACGCCGAGCATCCCGGCTCGCCGCTGCGCGGCGAGAAAAGCGGCTACGACTTCCGGCCGCAGATCGTCGGGGTCTTCACCGACCTGAGCGGACCGGCGCCGTCGGGCCTGCACTTCTCGGCGACCATCGACACCCGCTACAGCAGCAGCCCCACCCCGCTGAAGATGGCCGCGATGATCCTGGGGCTGGTGCTGACCGCCGCCGCCCTGGTCGCGCTGCACATCCTCGACACCGCAGACGGCACCCGGCACCGCCGCTTCCTGCCGGCCCGTTGGTGGTCGATCGGCGGGCTGGACGCGCTGGTGATCGGCGTGCTGGTGTGGTGGCATTTCGTCGGCGCCAACACGTCCGACGACGGCTACATCCTGACCATGGCACGGGTCTCCGAGCACGCCGGCTACATGGCCAACTACTACCGCTGGTTCGGCACGCCCGAAGCGCCGTTCGGCTGGTACTACGACCTGCTGGCGCTGTGGGCCCACGTGAGCACCACCAGCGTCTGGATGCGGTTGCCCACCCTGGTGATGGCGCTGACGTGCTGGTGGGTGATCAGCCGCGAGGTCATGCCCCGGCTGGGTCATGCCGTCAAACAGAACCGGGCCGCGGCCTGGACCGCCGCGGGCATGTTCCTGGCCGTCTGGCTGCCGCTCGACAACGGCCTGCGGCCCGAGCCGATCATCGCCCTGGGCATCCTGCTGACCTGGTGCTCGGTGGAACGCGCGGTGGCCACCAGCCGGCTGCTGCCGGTGGCGATCGCCTGCATCATCGGCGCGCTGACCCTGTTCTCCGGGCCGACGGGCATCGCCTCGATCGGCGCGCTGCTGGTCGCGATCGGGCCGCTGCGGACCATCCTGCATCGCCGCTCCACGCGGTTCGGTGCGCTGCCGCTGATAGCCCCGCTGCTGGCCGCCGCCACCGTCACCGCGATCCTGATCTTCCGCGACCAGACCCTGACCGGCGAGATCCAGGCCAGCATGCTCAAGCGGGCCGTCGGCCCCAGCCTGAGTTGGTTCGACGAACACATTCGCTACGAGCGGCTGTTCATGGCCAGCCCGGACGGGTCGGTCGCCCGCCGCTTCGCCGTGCTGGCGCTGGTTCTCGCGCTCGGCGTCACGGTGGCAATGTCGTTGCGCAAGGGCCGGATTCCGGGCACGGCCGCCGGGCCGAGCCGGCGCATCGTCGGCATCACCATCATCTCCTTCGCCGCGATGATGTTCACCCCCACCAAATGGACCCACCACTTCGGGGTGTTCGCCGGACTGGCCGGACCGCTGGGCGCGCTGGCCGCGGTCGCGGTGACCGCGGTGGCGATGCGGTCGCGGCGCAACCGGACCGTGTACGCCGCGGTGGTGCTGTTCCTGGTGGCGTTGTCGTTCGCCAGCGTCAACGGCTGGTGGTACGTCTCGAATTTCGGCGTGCCCTGGTCCAACGAGTTCCCGGCCTGGCACTACGCCTTCGCCACCGCGCTGCTCGGGTTGACCGCGGCGGTGCTGCTGCTGGCCGCCTGGTTCCACTTCGTCGCCCCGGACAACGGGCCGCCCAGAACCCGGCTGGGCGCCCGAGTGGCCGGAATCATCCAGTCCCCCTTGGCAATTGCCACATGGGTCCTGGTGGTGTTCGAGGTGGCCTCGCTGACCCTGGCGATGACCGACCAGTATCCGGCATGGTCGGTCGGTCGCTCCAATCTGCAAGCGCTGACCGGGAAGTCGTGCGGACTGGCCGAGGACGTGCTGGTGGAGCAGGAGCCCAACGCCGGCATGCTGGCGCCGGTGAACGCTTCGGTCGCCGACGCATTGGGCGCCGGCCTGTCGGAAGGCTTCACGCCCAACGGAATTCCCGCCGACGTGCGCGCGGACCCGGTGATGGAACGGCCGGGTGACCGCAGCTTCGTCAACGACGAGGAGAAGACCGGCAGCAACCAGGCCGGCACCGAGGGCGGCACCACCCCGGCACCGGGCATCAACGGCTCGTCGGCCCAGCTGCCCTTCAACCTCGATCCCGCCCGCACGCCGGTGCTCGGCAGCTGGCGCTCGGGCATCCAGATTCCCGCGCACCTGCGGTCCAGCTGGTATCGACTGCCGGCGCGCGACAAGGCGCGCCCGCTGCTGGTGGTGAGCGCCGCCGGGCGCTTCGACCCCCGCGAGGTCCAGGTGCAGTGGGCCACCGACGATCAGGCGGCCGGCGGACACCCCGGCGGTTCGTTCCAATTCGCCGACGTGGGGGCGTCGCCGGCCTGGCGCAACCTGCGGTTGCCACTGTCGGCGATCCCGAGCTCGGCCACCCAGATCCGGCTGGTCGCCGACGACGAGGACTTGGCCCCGCAGCACTGGATCGCGCTGACCCCGCCCAGGATTCCGCAGCTGCGCACGCTGCAGGACGTGGTGGGCTCCGCCGACCCGGTGTTCCTCGACTGGCTCGTCGGGCTCGCCTTCCCGTGCCAGCGACCGTTCGGTCACCAGAACGGCGTCGACGAGACGCCGAGATGGCGCATCCTGCCCGACCGATTCGGCGCCGAGGCCAACTCGCCGGTGATGGACAACAACGGCGGCGGTCCGCTGGGGGTGACCGAGCTGTTGGTCAAGGCGACCACGATGGCCACCTACCTCAAGGACGACTGGTCTCGCGACTGGGGTTCGCTGCAGCGGCTGACGCCCTACTACCCGGACGCGCAGCCCGCCCACCTGCTGCTGGGGACGGCCACCCGCAGCGGCCTGTGGGGCCCGGCACCGCTGCGTAAAACCTAGGCGCACAGCACTTTTCTCGAGGGCTTCGCCGCACGGGTGCGACGGCCCGCGCGGGCCGACCCTTGCCGTCCGCCGTCGGTAAGCCTAGACTTACGGTTCGTGGTCACTTACCAAACGGGTGACGTCTGGCTGGCGCTGGCGGATGGGACGCGGCGGGCCATCGTGGAGCGTCTTGCCCACGGCCCGTCGGCGGTCGGCGAGTTGGCCCGCGACCTGCCGGTCAGCAGACCGGCGGTGTCCCAGCATCTCAAGGTGCTCAAGTCCGCCGGGCTGGTGCGCGACCGCGCCGCGGGAACCCGTCGCGTCTATCAGCTCGATCCGGCCGGCCTGCAGGCGCTGCGCGCCGACCTCGACCGGTTCTGGACACAGGCGCTGGCCGGCTACGCGCAGACCATCGACGAGATGAACGAGGGAGCAACATGACCCAGCGGATTGGAAACGTCAACCACCACATCGTCGTCAACGCCCCCATCGAGCGCGCGTTCGCCGTCTTCACCGAGCAGTTCGGCGCGTTCAAGCCGCGCGAGCACAACCTGTTGGCGGTCCCGATCGCCGAGACGGCGTTCGAACCCCAAGTGGGCGGCCATATTTACGACCGAGGCGTCGACGGCAGCGTGTGCCGATGGGCGCGGATCCTGGTCTACGAGCCGCCACACCGCGTGGTGTTCAGCTGGGACATCGGTCCGACATGGCAGCTGGAAACCGACCCGGCCAAGACGAGCGAGGTCGACGTCCGCTTCACCGCCGAGTCCGGTGACCGCACCCGGGTCGACCTCGTACACCGCCACCTGGACCGGCACGGGCCGGGCTGGGAGTCCGTCGCCGACGGCGTCGACGGCGACGCGGGTTGGCCGTTGTACCTCGGCCGGTACCGGGAGTTGATCGTCGGCGGTGATCCGCGATGAGCGCCGACCTGATGACCATGGCCCGCGCCGAGCGGGCCGACCTCGCCGAATTCCTGGCCACCCTGGCGCCGCAAGACTGGCAGGTGCCCACCCTGTGCACCCGCTGGAGCGTCAAAGACGTTGTCGCGCATGTGATCAGCTACGAGGAGCTGGGCGCGCTGGGGTTGCTGAAACGGTTCGCCAAGGGCGCGATCGTGCGGGCGAACCAGGTGGGTGTCGACGAATTCGCGGCCCTGACCCCGCAACAGCTGCTGGAATTCCTGCGCGGCCACCTCCAACCGCGGGGACTGACAGCGGGTTTCGGCGGGATGATCGCGCTCGTCGACGGCACCATCCATCACCAGGACATCCGCCGCGCGCTCGACCGGCCGCGGCAGGTGCCGCCCGATCGGCTCGAGCGGATCCTTCCGCTGGTGCCCGGCAATCCCCGGCTCGGCGCCGGCCGCAGGATCCGGGGCCTGCGCCTGCGCGCCACCGACGTCGAGTGGACGCACGGCGACGGGCCCGAGGTGACCGGCCCCGGCGAGGCGCTCCTGCTGGCCATGACCGGGCGTCCGGCCGCCCTGGCCGACCTGGACGGTCCGGGGCTGGCCACGCTGGCGGACCGCGTCCGCGGATAGCGTCCCCGGTGCCCGCGCGGCCCCGCGTCCTCATCGGACAAAGCAGCGTCGCTTACGATCGAGCCTCGTGCCCCACGACGGTAAAGAGCGATCGCAGCGGATCCCCCGGTCGGTGGCCGCCATCGCGGGAATCGTGGGCCTGCTGCTGTGCCTGTCCGTCCCGCTGCTTCCGGTGCGGCAGACCACCGCAACGGTCCTGTGGCCCCAGGGCAGCACGGACGGGCACGTCAGCCAGATCACCGCGCCGCTGGTGTCCGGGGCGCCCCGCGCGCTGGACATCTCCATTCCCTGCCCGGACATCGCCACCCTGCCCGCCGGTGGCGGCCTGGTCGTCGCGACGCTGCCGCCGGGTGGCATGGACGCCGGGAAGAACGGGCTGTTCGTGCGGGCGAACACGGACGTCGTCGTCGTCGCGTTCCGCGACACCGTGGCCGCGGTCGCGCAACGCTCGGCCGTCGCCGCCGGCGGCTGCAGCGTGCTGCACGTCTGGGCCGACGCCGGCGCGACCGGCGCGGACTTCGTCGGCATACCGGGCGCCTCGGGGATCCTGTCGCCCGAAAAGAAACCCCAGGTGGGCGGCGTCTTCACCGACATGAAGGTGCCCGCGGGGCCGGGGCTGTCGGCCCGCATCGACATCGACACCCGCTTCATCACCGCGCCCACCGTCCTCAAGGAAATCGTGATGGCCCTGGGCGCCCTGGCGGTGCTGACGGCCATCATCGCGCTCGCGGTGCTGGACCGCCGCAGCCGGGGCGGCAGCACCCTGCTCAACTGGCGCTCCCCGATCGCCTGGCTCTCCCGGTATCGCCCCGGCACGCACCTTGCCAACTGGCGGCGGGTGGGCATCGCGACGTGGATCGCCGACGCCGGGGTCATCGCCACGCTGCTGTTGTGGCACATCATCGGCGCCACGTCGTCGGACGACGGCTACAACCTGGCCATCGCGCGGGTCGCCCCCGGCGCCGGTTACATCGCCGACTACTACCGCTACTTCGGCACCACCGACGCTCCCTTCGACTGGTACCTGAGCCTGCTGGCCAAGATGGCCTCCGTCAGCACGGCCGGCGTGTGGATGCGACTGCCCGCCACGCTGGCCGCGATCGGCTGCTGGCTGATCATCAGCCACTGGGTGCTGCGCCGGCTCGGACCCGGCCGCGGCGGCCTGGCGGCCAACCGGGTGGCGGTGTTCACCGCGGGCGCGGTGTTCGTGGCGGCGTGGCTGCCGTTCAACAACGGACTGCGGCCCGAACCGCTGATCGCCCTCGGCGTGCTGGTCACCTGGATGCTGGTGGAACGGGCAATCGCGCTGCGTCGGTTGGCCCCGGCGGCGGTGGCCATCATCGTGGCGCTGCTGAGCGCGACGCTGGCACCGCAGGGCCTGATCGCCGTCGCCGCGCTGCTGACCGGGGCGCGCGCCGTCGCCCAGACGATCCGGCGCCGCCGGCAAAGCGACGGCCTGCTCGCACCGCTGGCCGTGCTGGCGGCCTCGGCGTCGCTGATCCTCGTGGTGGTCTTCCGCAGTCAGACGCTGGCCACGGTCGGGGAATCGGCCCGCATCAAGTACAAGGTCGGCCCGACCATCGCCTGGTACCAGGATTGGCTGCGCTACTACTTCCTCACGGTGGAATCGAACCCCGACGGGTCGATGGCCCGGCGATTCGCGGTGCTGGTGCTGCTGCTGTGCATGTTCGGCATGCTGGTCACCCTGCTGCGCCGCGGCCGGATTCCGGGCGTGGCCACCGGGCCGGCCTGGCGGTTGATCGGCACATGCGCCTTCGGCCTGCTGTTGCTGACGTTCACCCCGACGAAGTGGGCGGTCCAGTTCGGTGCGTTCGCCGGGCTGGCCGGGGCGCTGGGCGCGGTGACCGCGTTCGCCCTGGCCCGGATCGGCCTGCACAACCGCCGCAACCTGACCCTGTACGTCACCGCCCTGCTGTTCGTGCTGGCGGTGGCGACCTCCGGCATCAACGGCTGGTTCTACGTCGGCAACTACGGGGTGCCGTGGTACGACATCCAGCCGGTCGTGGCCAGCCACCCGGTGACGTCGATGTTTTTGGCGCTGTCGATCGCGACCGGCCTGCTGGCCGCCTGGCAGCACTTCCGGATGGACTACGCCGGGCACACCGAGGTCAAGGACAACCGGCGCAACCGGGTGCTGGCGTCGACGCCGCTGCTGGTGGTCGCAACCATCATGGTCGTCGGCGAAGTCGCGTCGCTGACCAAGGGCGCGGTGTTCCGCTATCCGCTCTACACCACCGGCAAGGCGAACCTCGCCGCGATCAGCTCGGGGCTGTCGAAGACCAGCTGCGCCATGGCCGACGACGTGCTGGCCGAGCCCGACCCCAACGCCGGCATGCTGCAGCCGGCGCCCGGGCAGACGTTCGGGCCGGACGGCCCGCTGGGCGGTGTCAACCCGGTCGGCTTCAAACCCGACGGCGTGGGCGACGACCTGAGGTCGTACCCGGTGGTCACCAAGCCGGGCGTGGTGAATTCCACCGGCTCACCCAACAAACCCAATGCCACCATGACCGACTCCGCGGGCACGGCCGGCGGGAAAGGCCCCGTCGGGGTGAACGGCTCGCATGCCGCGCTGCCCTTCGGACTGGACCCGGCCCGCACCCCGGTAATGGGCAGCTACGGCGAAAACTCGCTGGCCGCCACCGCGACCTCGGCCTGGTACCAGCTGCCGCCGCGTAGCCCGGACCGGCCGATCGTGGTGGTGACGGCTGCCGGTGCCATCTGGTCGTACAAGGAGGACGGCACCTTCACCTATGGGCAGCAGCTCAAACTGCAGTGGGGCGTCTCCCGTCCCGACGGCACCACCCAGCCGCTGGCACAGGTGTATCCGATCGACATCGGGCCGGAGCCGGCGTGGCGCAACCTGCGGTTCCCGCTCACCTGGGCGCCACCGGAGGCCAACGTGGCCCGCATCGTCGCCTACGACCCCAACCTGAGCTCGGACCAGTGGTTCGCGATCACGCCGCCGCGCGTCCCGGTGCTGCAGACCCTGCAGCAGTTGATGGGGTCGCAGACCCCCGTGCTGATGGACATCGCCACGGCCGCGAACTTCCCGTGCCAGCGGCCGTTCTCCGAACACCTTGGCGTTGCCGAACTACCGGCATACCGCATCCTGCCCGACCACAAGCAGACGGCGGCGTCGTCGAACGGGTGGGAGGCCAGCGAGGACGGGGGTCCGTTCCTGATCACTCAGGCGATGCTTCGTACCTCGACGATCGCGACGTACCTGCGGGGTGACTGGCATCGCGACTGGGGATCCGTCGAGCAGTACTTCCGGTTGGTGCCGGCTGATCAGGCGCCGGACGCCACAATCGAACAGGGTGTGATGACAGTGCACGGGTGGAGCCGGCAGGGACCGATTCGGGCGCTGCCATGAGCGATCGCAAGGGCGGCGAAGCCGGGCGCCGGGGGCACCTCCCGCTTGCGGGGGACGGGTCGCGAACCGACCAGCAAATGAGTATCACGACCGTCGACAAGCGCGAGCGCGAAGCGTTGTCCCGCCAGGACGTGCGGGTGACGCGCTGGGTCGCGACGATCGCCGGGCTGATCGGTTTCATCCTGTCGATCGCCACCCCGCTGTTGCCCGTCGTGCAGACCACCGCGACGCTGAACTGGCCGCAGAACGGCCAGCTGAACAGCGTTACCGCGCCGCTGATTTCGCTCACCCCGGTCGACGTGAAGGTAACCGTGCCGTGCTCGGTGGTGCGCGGCCTGCCACCGGAGGGCGGCGTCGTGCTCAGCACGGCGCCCAAGAAGGGCAAGGACGCCGCGCTCAACGCGTTGTTCGTGGTGGTCAACGGCAAACGCGTCGACGTCACCGACCGCAACGTGGTGATCGCCAGCGCGGCCCGCGATCAGGTGGAGTCAGCACAGTGTCAGCGCATCGAGATCACCTCGACGAAGGCGGGCGCGTTCGCCACGTTCGTCGGGCTGACCGATCCGGCGGGCAAGCCGCTCGGCGGCGGCTTCCCCGACCCGAACCTGCGGCCACAGATCGTCGGGGTGTTCACCGACCTGAGCGGGCCGGCCCCGGCCGGTCTGCAACTCTCGGCGACCATCGACACCCGGTTCTCCACCACCCCAACGACTTTGAAGCTGGCCGCGATGGTGCTGGCCATCGTGTCCACCATCGTCGCGCTGATCGCCTTGTGGCGCCTCGATCAGTTGGACGGTCACCGGATGCGCCGGCTCATTCCGGCGAACTGGCGCACGTTCACCCTGGCCGACGTCACGGTGATCTCCGGCTTCGTGCTGTGGCATGTGATCGGGGCGAACTCGTCGGACGACGGCTACATCCTGGGCATGGCCCGGGTGGCCGATCGCGCCGGCTACATGTCGAACTACTTCCGCTGGTTCGGTAGCCCCGAGGACCCCTTCGGCTGGTACTACAACCTGCTGGCATTGATGACCCACGTCACCGACGCCAGCCTGTGGATGCGGTTGCCGGACCTGATCGCGGGGATCGTGTGCTGGCTGCTGCTCTCGCGGGAAGTGTTACCCCGGCTCGGCCCTGCGGTGGCCGCCAGCAAGGCGGCGAACTGGGCGGCGGGCATGGTCCTGCTGACGGCCTGGATGCCGTTCGACAACGGCCTGCGGCCCGAGCCGATCATCGCCGTCGGTTCGCTGATCACCTACGTGCTGATCGAGCGCTCCATGCGCTACAGCCGGCTCACCCCCGCCGCGCTGGCCGTCATCACCGCGGCCTTCACCCTGGGCGTCCAGCCCACCGGGTTGATCGCGGTGGCAGCGCTGGTCGCCGGTGGCCGCCCGATCCTGCGCATCTTGGTGAAACGCCATCGCCTGGTCGGCACCTGGCCGCTGGTGGCGCCGATGCTGGCCGCCGGCACGGTCATCCTGACGGTAGTGTTCGCCGATCAGACGCTGTCAACGGTGTTGGAAGCCACCAGGATTCGCACCTCGATCGGCCCCAGCCAGGCCTGGTACACCGAGAACCTGCGCTACTACTACCTGATCCTGCCGACCGTCGACGGCTCGCTGTCGCGCCGCTTCGGCTTCCTGATCGCCGCGCTGTGCCTCTTCACCGCGGTCTTTATCATGTTGCGGCGCAAGCGAATTCCCGGTGTTGCGCGCGGGCCGGCCTGGCGGCTGATGGGCGTCATCTTCGGCACCATGTTCTTTCTGATGTTCACCCCCACCAAGTGGGTGCACCACTTCGGGCTGTTCGCCGCGGTGGGAGCGGCGATGGCCGCGCTGACGACGGTGCTGGTGTCGCACGAGAGCTTGCGCTGGTCGCGTAACCGCATGGCCTTCCTGGCGGCGCTGCTGTTCGTGCTGGCCCTGTGTTTCGCCACCACCAACGGCTGGTGGTACGTGTCGAGCTTCGGCGTCCCGTTCAACAACGTGATGCCGCGGATCCACGGAATCAGCATCAGCACCGTCTTTTTCGCGCTGTTCGTGATCGTCGCGCTCTATGCGGCGTACCTGCACTTCGCGCCCCGGGACCGCGGCGAAGGACGGCTGGCGCGGACGCTGACCGCCGCGCCCATCCCCCTCGCGGCCGGCTTCATGGCGTTCGTCTTCATCGCCTCGATGGTGGCCGGGATCGTGCGCCAGTACCCGACCTACTCGAACGCCTGGGACAACCTGCGGGAGTTCAGCGGCGGCTGCGGGCTGGCCGACGACGTGCTCGTCGAGCCCGACAGCAATGCCGGCTTCATGATGCCTTTCAAAACAGGAGAGCCGGACAATTACGGCCCGCTCGGGCCGTTGGGTGGCGTCAGCCCAACGGGATTCACGCCCAACGGCGTACCGGACCGCACCCTGGCCGAGTCGATCAAGGAGACGGAGGTGCCGCAGCCCGGCACCGACTACGACTGGGATGCGCCGACCAAGCTGAAGGCCCCGGGCGTCAACGGCTCGACGGTGCCGCTGCCGTATGGCCTCGACCCCGGCCGGGTGCCGCTGGCCGGCAGCTACACCACCGGCGCGCAGCAGCAGAGCCGGCTCACCTCGGCGTGGTACCAGCTGCCGAAGCCGGATGACGGACACCCGCTGGTGGTGGTGACCGCCGCGGGCACCATCGCCGGCAACAGCATCCTGCACGGCCACACCAGCGGCCAGACCGTGGAACTGGAATTCGGCAGGCCCGACCCTGGCGGCGCGGTGCAGCCGGCCGGCCGGCTGGTGCCCTACGACCTGTACGGCGAGCAGCCGAAGGTGTGGCGGAACCTGCGCTTCGCGCGTTCGGCGATGCCCGCCGACGCGGTCGCGGTTCGGGTGGTTGCCGAGGACCTGTCCCTGACACCGGACGACTGGATCGCGCTGACTCCGCCACGGGTGCCTGAGCTGCGGTCGTTGCAGGAGTACGTCGGCTCCAAGCGGCCGGTGCTGATGGACTGGGCGGTGGGACTGGCGTTCCCGTGCCAGCAGCCGATGCTGCACTCCAACGGCGTCACCGACATCCCGGAGTTCCGCATCACCCCGGACTACAACGCCAAGAAGCAGGACACCGACACCTGGCAGGACGGCGTCAACGGCGGCCTGCTGGGCATCACCGACCTGTTGCTGCGGGCCCACGTGATGTCGACATACCTGTCCCATGACTGGGGCCGCGACTGGGGATCGCTGCGCAAGTTCGACACCATCGCCGACGCCCACCCGGCGCAGCTCGACCTGGGCACCGCCACCCGCACCGGATGGTGGTCACCCGGGCCGATCCGCATCAAGCCCTAGCGGAACGCCGAAAACACGGCGCCGAAATGGTTTTGCGCGTGGTTATTCGGCGTGGAATAGCGCAATGAATTAACGCCCGGGTAATTACCGGGCAGAGGTTTAATACCGCCAATCTCGGGTGAATACTCATTCCGCTGTGATCCAGTTCACACCGCGGAGCGAGGTGGCCGAATGCACACACTGACACGCCTGGGAACCTGCGCGGCCGCGGCCACCGCGGTCATCACCCCCGCCGCGGCTTCGGCCGTCGGCACCGCGTCCGCCGAGGGCGGCGGCACGACCGTCGTTTTCGACACCTATCTGCGGCGATGCGACTTCAGCAAGATCAGCATCGCCCCCAAAGTACCCGGCCCGATGCTCGGCACCGGTTCGGCCATCGTCCGCACCAGCGGATCCAGGGCGGTCGCCGAGGTGCACCTGGTCGACGCGCCCGAACCGGGCGCGCAATTCGACGTCGGCCTCATCGAAGAACCCCGCCCGTCCTCATCGACCTGCGGCCCCGGCGACCCGGGAACCGCATTTACCAGCATGGTCACCGACGGGGCAGGAAACGCAACGGCGACCGTTGCTGACACCATTCGGCCGGGCACGACCGGCGTGTGGGTGATTATCGAGCGGCCGAATGCGAACTCCCAGAACCCGGCGGAGTTCTATACCTCCGAGTTCGTGGTGCCGGTGCGGTCCTAGCCGCCGCGCGCCCGCGCGGTGGCGCCGGGCGAGCGGGTGAAGCGGGGACTTCCGGCCCTATTTTGACGTTTGAGTCAAATGCTGCGATGGGAGTATCCGAGGAATCTGGGGAGGGAGCGGTGTCGGCGTCGCACAGGGACACAAGCCAGCAGCGAATCGCCGCGGCCGATGATGCCACCGGCGACATGGGTTCCCTGCTGCGCGCCGACGCCCGCGACGACGTCGACATGTCATCGGCCGTCGCCGAGGCGGCGGCGGACTTGGACCGCGGTTCGGCCATGCTCGTCGTGAAGCGGGGCCCCAACGTCGGGGCGAGATTCGTGTTGAACCAGCCGGTCATGAACGCGGGCCGGCATCCGGCCAGCGACATCTTTCTCGACGACATCACGGTCAGCCGCAGGCACGCCGAATTCCACTCCGAGAACGGCGAATTCCGCGTCGTCGATCTCGGCAGCCTCAACGGCACCTACCTCAACCGTGCCGCCGTCGACTCCGCGGTGCTGACCAACGGCGACGTGCTCCAGGTCGGCAACTTCAGGCTGATCTTCCTCACCGCCCAGCCGACGTAACAGCGACGAGGGGATTCGTGACCGCTGACCCCGGGCACAGTGCCGACGACATCCGGGTACGCATCGGCGAATTCAGTTCCGGCCGAATCATTTCCGTGCGGTTCGGCACCAGTGGCCGGATCATATTGACCCGAATCGCCCGCGGCGCCCGCTTGCGGGCTACTGCCTGACGACCGGCCCGGCGCGTAGCGTCTGACCCATGAGCGACTACGCCCTAGAGGCGGTGGACCGGCTGCCGTTTTCCACCGACGAGAAATCGCAGCGCTACGCGACGGAGAACTACGGCGGCGCGGTGGGACTCAACTGGTACCTCACCGATCCCACGCTGCAGTTCACCATGGCCTACTACCTCGAGCCGGACGAACTCGCGCTGGCCGAACGCCATTTGACCCGCATCGGGGAGCTGATGGGCGGGCCGGTGGCGCGCTGGGCCGAGGAGACGGATCGCAACCCCCCGCGGCTGCAGCGCTACGACCGGTGGGGTCATGACATCAGCGAGGTGGTCATGCCGGCCTCCTTCACGCAATCCAAGCGGGCGGTCCTGGACGCCCAGCGGGCGCTGCGCACCGAAGCGCGCGAGGCGAAGATGAGCTCGTCGCTGACCATGTTCGCCTCGAATTACCTGCTGAACCAAGCCG
This sequence comes from Mycobacterium sp. 1165196.3, assembly GCF_001673415.1. Lineage (NCBI taxonomy): Bacteria > Bacillati > Actinomycetota > Actinomycetes > Mycobacteriales > Mycobacteriaceae > Mycobacterium > Mycobacterium sp. 1165196.3. The sequence continues at coordinate 21,115 of NZ_LZLU01000015.1, forward strand.
ATATCGGCATGGGCTGCGCGCTGGGCACCGGCGGCGGCATGGTCCAGTCGCTGGTGGCCGCCTACGCGCCGCCCGACGTGGCCGAGCACGTGGCGGCCAAATTCGCCTCCGGCGAGTGGGCCGGCGAGACGGCGCAGCTGCTGACCGAACGCACCGGCGGCTCCGATCTGGGCGCGCTGGAGACCACCGCCCGGCGCGTCGGTGACGCGTGGTTGTTGAACGGCTTCAAGTGGTTCGCGTCCAACTGCGCCGGGCAGGCGTTCGCCGTCTTGGCGAAACCCGAAGGCGCACCGGATTCTTCGCGCGGCGTCGCCAACTTCCTGGTGCTGCGCACCCGCCGCGACGGATCCCGCAACGGCGTGCGGGTGCGACGGCTGAAGGACAAGCTGGGCACCCGCTCGGTGGCCTCCGGCGAGGTCGAATTCGTCGACGCCGAAGCGTTTCTGCTGTCCGGCGAGCCCACCGACGCCGCTGGGCCGTCCGACGGCAAGGGCCTGGGACGCATGATGGAGCTGACCAACGCCGCGCGCCTGGGCATCGCGTTGTTCGCGCTCGGCAACGCGCGGCGCGCCCTGGTGGAATCGCTGTGTTACGCCCGGCAACGCCGGGCATTCGGCGGCGCGCTGATCGACAAGCCACTGATGCGGCGCAAGCTCGCCGAGCTGATCGTCGACGTCGAGGCGGCGCAGGCGCTGGTGTTCGACGGTACCGGCGCCACCAACCATCGTCAGCCGCGCAGCATGCGGCAGCGCATCGCCGTGCCGGTCACCAAGCTCAGGGTATGCCGGCTGGGGATCACCGCGGCCTCGGACGCGATTGAAATCCACGGCGGCAACGGCTATATCGAGACCTGGCCGGTGGCGCGGCTGCTGCGCGACGCGCAAGTGAACACCATCTGGGAGGGGCCGGACAACATTCTGTGTCTGGACGTGCGGCGCGGGATCGAGCAGAGCCGCGCGCACGAGACGCTGCTGGCGCGGCTGCGCGACGCGGTGTCGGTCGCCGACGACGGCGAAACCACCCGGCTGGTCGCCGGGCGGATCGAGGACCTGGACGCGGCGATCACCGCCTGGACCAAACTCGACAGGCAGACGGCCGAGGCCCGGCTGTTCCCGCTGGCCCAATTCATGGGCGACGTCTACGCCGGCGCCCTGCTGATCGAGCAGGCCGCGTGGGAGCGCGCGACCCGGGGCGGTGAGCGCAAGGCGCTCGTCGCGGGTCTGTACGCGCAGCGCTATCTCGCCGATCGCGGGGCGCTGCGCGGCATCGACGCCGACTCCGACGAGGCGCTGGAGCGCTTCGACGAACTGGTAGACGGCGCATTCGCCGCCGAGCAGACATAAAAGCACGCGAAAACGCCTCAAAATGAGCGTTTTTGGGTGCTTTTGCGTCTGCTCGCGTTGAGGCGTGAGGCCTAGATCGGGATGAGCCCGTGCTTACGGGCCGTGCGGAACCATAATTGCTTGTCCCGCAACAGTTTCATTGACTTGCGCAGCAGCAGCCGGGTCTCGTGCGGGTCGATGACCGCGTCGATGAATCCGCGTTCAGCGGCGGTCCAGGGGATCGCCATGTTGAGGTTGTAACCCTCGATGAAGTCCTTCTTGATCTGCTGCGCCTCGGGGGTGGTGGGATCGGGGAACCGCTTCATCAGCAGCTGCGCGGCCCCCTCGGCGCCGATCACCGCGATGCGCGCGGTCGGCCAGGCGAAGTTGAAGTCCGCGGTCAGCTGCCGGGATCCCATCACGGCGTAGGCGCCACCGTACGACTTGCGGACCGTGATGGTCACCTTCGGCACGTCGGCCTCCACGACCGAGTACAGGAACCGGCCGCCGCGCTTGATGATGCCGTTCTTCTCCTGCTCGGCACCGGGCAGGAAGCCGGGCGTGTCCACCACGAACACCAGCGGGATGTTGAACGCGTCGCAGAACCGGATGAACCGCGCCGCCTTGTCGGAGGCCTCGTTGTCGATCGACCCGGACAGGTACATGGGCTGGTTGGCGATCACGCCGACCGGGCGCCCGTCGATCCGGGCGAACCCGGTGATGATGGCCGGCCCGTGCTGCGCGGCGACGTCGAGGAAGTCGCCGTCGTCGAAGATCCGCAGCAGGATCTCGTGCATGTCATAGGCCATGTTGTCCGAGTCCGGCACGATCGAGTCGAGCTCGAGATCGGTCGGGGTGGTCTCCGGCTCGAGGCCGGGGTTGACGATCGGGGGCTCGCTGACGGCGCTCGACGGCAGGAACGACAGGAAGTCGCGGACGTACTGGAACGCCTCGGCCTCGGAGTTCACCACCTGGTGGATGTTGCCGTTGCGGGCCTGCGCATCCGAGCCGCCGAGCTCGTCGAGGGTGACGTCCTCACCGGTGACCTCCCGGATGACGTCGGGCCCGGTGACGAAGAAGTACCCCTGGTCACGCACCGAGACCAGCAGGTCGTCCTGGATCGGCGAATACACCGCTCCCCCAGCGCATTTGCCGAAGATCAGCGAGATCTGCGGCACCAGACCGCTCAAAGCCTCGTGGCGGCGGCCCAGCTCGGCGTACCACGCCAGCGAGGTGACGGCGTCTTGGATGCGGGCGCCGCCCGAGTCCTGGATGCCGATGATCGGGCAGCCGACCATCGCGCACCACTCCATCAGGCGGGCGACCTTGCGGCCGAACATCTCGCCGACGGTGCCCTGGAACACGGTCTGGTCGTGGGAGAACACCCCGACCGGCCGGCCGTCGATCATGGCGTGGCCGGTGACGCAGCCGTCGCCGTAGAGCGCGTTCGGGTCGTTGGGCGTCTTGGCCAACGCCCCGGTCTCGAGGAAGGTGCCGGGATCGACCAGCGCGTGCACCCGGGCGCGGGCGCTGGGGATGCCCTTCTTGTCGCGCTTGGCGACGGCCTTCTCACCGCCCGGCTCTTTGGCCAATTCCAAGCGACGGTAGAGCTCGGCCAGCTTCTCGGCGGTGGTGTGCTGAATGGGAGCCGGCGCCATCTCCGTCACTATTTGCCTACCTCACTCGTCTGACTGGTTTCGGCCTCCACCTTATTCAGCACGTCGGAGAGGTGAGCACCGACCTTGCCGATGATCGGTTCGTCGATGGCCTGGATGTGCTCGCCGCCGATCGGCACCACCTCGAGGTCGGCCACGTACTCGCCCCAGCCGCCGTCGGGCTGGCGGATCGCATACCGCGGCTCGAACTCGATGACGTCGTCGTGGTAGCGGTCGGCCATGTACAGGGTGACGTGGCCGTCGTACGGCTCGATCTGGACGGTCTCGAGCGCCCGGTTGTCCAGGTAGGACGTCCGCTGGTGCTCGACGATGCCGCCGGGGATCTGCACACCGCTCTGCTGGACGATGTCCAGCACGAACTTGACCTGGCCCTCGTCGTCGAGCTCCTCGAGCTGCTCGTAGGGGATCGCCGGAATCTCGACGTTGAAGGTGCGCTCGGCGAACTTCGCGTACCGGTCCCAGCGCTTGCGGGTCTCCTCCTGCGTCTGGGGGATCTCCTCGCCGGCGCGCACGGTGTCGATCATCCCGACGAAGCGCACGTCCTCGCCCGCGCGCTTCAGACCGATCGCGCACGCGTAGGCCAGCGCGCCGCCGAGCGACCACCCGGCCAGGATGAACGGCTTGCCCGCGTTCATCTCCAACAGCTTCGGCACGTACTGGGCGGCCCGCTCCTGGACGGTGCCCTCCACGCGCTCGAACCCGTACATCGGCGTATCCGCGGGCAGCCGGTTCAGCAGCGGCTCGTAGACGACGGTCGACCCGCCGGCCGGATGGAACACGAACACCGGCGGCTTGGAGCTGCCCTCGGGGCGCGCCCGCAGCGTGCGGACGAAGCCGTCGATCTGCCCGGCCTCCAGGTACTGACGCACCTTTTCGGCCAGCGCCTCGATGGTGTCCGACGTCAGGACGTCCTCGGCGGTGACGTCACCCTCGGCGCGCTCGGAGAGCCGCTGCGCCATCTTGGCCGCGGTGTCCTCGTCGAGCTTGGGCAGCGGGTTGAAGATGCCGCCCGGCGACTTGCCGGTCACGATCGCCCAGGTGGCGAAGGTGACCCGCTCGGCGGCGTCGCGCGGCGGCACATCGGAATTCAGCGCCTTGGCGACCGCCTCCTGGCTGAGCGTTGCGGCCAGGTCCGGCTTCGCACCGTTGGTCGCCGCGCCCTTCGGGCCCGACGGGTCCGTCGGAGGCGGCGGGATGGTGGCGTCCGACGGCGGTGGTTCGGGCTGCGTCTGGGGCTCGGCCTGGGGGTCCGGCGCCGGTGCGGCGGCCGTCGTCGGCGTGGCCCCGCTGAGCAGTTGGGCCTGCTCCCTGGCGATCTCCTCGGGCGTCTGCGTCTTCTGGTGCTCGTGTAGCTGCTCGACCTCGTCGCGGTGCTCGACCGCGTACTCGATCAGCTTCTCGATGGCGTACAGGTTGGCGTCGCGCACGGCCGTCAATTGGATTGGCGGCAGGTCGAAGTCGTATTCGACGCGGTTCTTGATCCGCACCGCCATCAGCGAGTCCAGGCCCAGCTCGATCAGCGGCACCTCCCACGGCAGGTCCTCGGGCTCGTAGCCCATGGCCGCCGAGACGATCAGCCCCAGCCGTTCGCCGACGGTCTCGCCGGAATCCGGTGACCAGCGGCCCACGCTGGACGGCAGGTAGCGGTTGGTCAGGCTGTCCGACAGCGTCTCAGCGTCGGCGTCCTCGGCCGGCGCCTCGGGCGCCTCGACCGCGGCGGTCGTGGCCGGCGCGGCGATGGCCGCACCTGCGCCCACCGCGGTGGGCAACGCCGCCACGCTCTGACCGGCCCGCGACACCAGCGCGTCGTAGACCAGGGTGAAGGACTCGTCGATGCGGGCGTGCACCTGGACCGAGGCGCCGCCCGGGTGCCGGGTCATGGTCGTCACCAGCCGCGCGCCCGCGCCGGGCACCGCGCGCTGCTCGGACGCCACCAGCTGCGCGTCCGAAAGGACTTGTTTCGCAGCGGATTTCACCAACGCGGCCAGGTCCGTCTCGCCGTTGCGCGGCGCGTACTCCCAGACGTGGCGGCCGTCCGGCAGCGCGACGTGGGTGCCCGGCATGATCACCGAGCCGTCGCCGGAGAAGTGCACGTCCAGCCAGTGCTCTTTGCGCTTGAACTTGGTCAGCGGGATGTTCGCGTAGTCCTCTGGCCCTTGGGCACGGGTGAAGAGCGTGCGGATGTCCAGATCATGACCGTGGACGTAGAGCTGGGCCATGGCCGAGATCATCGACTCGACGTCGTCCTGCTTTTTGGCCAGCGTCGGAATCAGTTGGGCGTCATGCAATCCCGCGGCGGCGGTGGTCAGGCCGATCTGCATCAGCGCCACCGGGTTGGGCGCGAGCTCAAGGAAGGTGGTGTGGCCGCTGTCCACGGCGTTGCGCACGCCGTGGGTGAAGTAGACCGAGTGCCGCATTCCCTTGACCCAGTAGGCGACGTCGTGGATCGGCTCGCCGCCGGGTTTGATGTAGCTGCCCTCGTGCACCGTCGAGAAGATGCCGACGGTCGGGCTCATCGGCGCGATGCCCTGCAGCTCCGCGGAGAACTCCCCGAGCAGCGGATCCATCTGCGAGGTGTGCCCGGCGCCCTTGGTCTGCAGCTTGCGGGCGAAGCGGCCCTCGGCCTCGGCGCGGGCGACGATGGCGTCGATCTGCTCGGGCGGACCGCCGATCACGGTCTGACTGGGCGCGGCGTAGACGCACACCTCCAGGCCGGGGAAGTCACCGAACACGGTTTTGAGCTCGTCGGCGGAGTACTCGACGAGCGCCATCAGGCGGATGTATTCGCCGAACAGCATCGCCTCGCCCTCGCCCATCAGGTGCGAGCGTGACGCGATCACGCGGGCCGCGTCGGGCAGCGACAGGCCGCCGGCGAAGTAGGCCGACGCGGGCTCGCCGAGCGACTGGCCAATCACCGCAGCGGGTTTGGCGCCGTGGTGCTTGAGCAGCTCGCCCAGCGCGATCTGGATCGCGAAGATGACGACGTTGGAGGTCTCGATGCCGTACTCGTGGGAGTCGTCGAGGATCAGCTCGAGCACCGAGTAACCCCGCTCGTCCTGGATCAGCGCATCGACCTTCTCAATCCATTCGGCGAAGACCTCGTTGCGCAGATACAGGTTCTTGCCCATCTTGCGGTGCTGCGCACCGAAACCGGCCATCGCCCAGACCGGGCCGCTGGTGACCGGCCCGTCGGTGCTGAACACGTTGGGCTTCTGCTTGCCCTCGGCGACCGCCCGCAGGCCCTTGATGGCCTCTTCGTGGTCGTGGGCCAGCACCACCGCGCGCGAGCGGCCGTGGTTGCGCCGCGACAGCGCCCGGCCGATCGATTCCAGCGACGACGCCTGGCCTTCCGGACTTTCCATCCAGTCCGCGAGCTCGGCGGCGGCGGCCTTCTTGCGCGAGGTCAAAAATCCCGACACCGCGAGCGGGATCAGCGGCTTGGTCGGTTCCGATTCCTCTTGCGCGGCAAGCTCTTCGGCCGCGATCGCTTTGAGGCGCAGCGCCTCGTCGGTGAGGCCGGGCAGCTCGTATTCTTCCTCCACGGCCTCCGAGGCGTCGGGGATGATGTTGCCGAAGTCGTCGAACCGCAGCGAGTGGCTTTCCAGCGTGGGCGCCTCGGCGGGGTCTTCGCCGGCGGCCGCCGGAGCGATGACCTCGGCCTGCGGCTCGGGCTCGCGTTCGATCACGTCGCGGGGCAACACCTCGCGCACGACCAGGTGCGCGTTGGCCCCACCGAAGCCGAAGCTGGACACCCCGGCCAGCGCGTAGCCGCCGTATCGCGGCCAATCGCTCGCGGTGTCAACGACTTTCAAGCGCATGCCGTCGAAGTCGATGTAGGGGCTCGGGCCGGCGAAGTTGATCGACGGCGGCAGCTTGTCGTGCTGCAGCGCCAGCACCACCTTGGCCAGGCTGGCCGCACCGGCCGCCGACTCCAGGTGTCCCACATTGGTTTTCACCGCGCCCAGCAACGCCGGGCGGTCGGCCGGGCGGCCGCGCCCGACGACGCGGCCCAGCGCCTCGGCCTCGATCGGGTCGCCCAGGACGGTGCCGGTGCCGTGCGCCTCGATGTAGTCGACGGTGCGCGGGTCGATTCCGGCGTCCTTGTACGCCCGGCGCAGCACCTCGGCCTGGGCGTCCTGGTTGGGGGCGATCAGCCCGTTGGACCGGCCGTCGTGGTTGACCGCGCTACCGGCGATGACGGCCAGGATCTGGTCGCCGTCGCGGCGGGCGTCGTCGACCCGCTTGAGCACGAACATGCCGCCGCCCTCGGAGCGGGTGTAGCCGTCGGCGTCCGAGGAGAACGACTTGATCCGGCCGTCGGGAGAAAGCACCGCGCCGATCTCGTCGAAACCGAGCGTCACCAGCGGGGTGAGCAGCGCGTTGACACCGCCCGCGACGGCCACGTCGCATTCGCCGTTGCGCAGCGCCTGCACCGCCTGGTGCGTCGCCACCAGCGAGCTCGAGCAGGCGGTGTCCAGCGCCACCGAGGGACCGCGGAAGTCGTAGAAGTAGGACACCCGGTTGGCGATGATCGAGCTGGCCGTTCCGGTGATCGCGTAGGGGTGCGCGACCGTCGGGTCCGACACCGCCAGGAATTGGTAGTCGTTGTTGGAGAAGCCGACGTACACGCCGACCGCCTCGCCGCGCAGGCTCGACGCCGGGATGCGGGCGTGCTCGAGCGCCTCCCAGGTGAGCTCCAGCGCCATCCGCTGCTGCGGGTCGATGTTGTCGGCCTCGGTCTTGGCGACGGCGAAGAACTCCGAGTCGAAGCCCTTGATGTCCTTCAGGTACCCGCCCCGGGTGCGCGCGGTGCTGACCCGCTCGGCGATGCGCGGCTCCTCGAGGAATTCCGACCAGCGGCCCTCGGGCAGGTCGGTGATCGCGTCGCGGCCCTCCATCAGCGCCGCCCACGTCTCGTCCGGGGAGTTCATGTCGCCGGGCAACCGGGTCGCCAGGCCCACGATCGCGATGTCGACGCGCTCGGCGGGACCGGTGCGCGTCCAGTCGGCGCCGTCGAGCTCGTCGTCGGCCACCTCGGGCTCGCCCTCGATGATGCGGGTGGCCAGCGATTCGATGGTCGGGTGCTGGAAGGCGACCGCGACCGACAGGGTGACCCCGGTCAGGTCCTCGATGTCGGCGGCCATGGCCACGGCGTCGCGCGACGCCAGGCCGAGTTCGACCATCGGCACCGACTCGTCGATCTCGTCGGCAGGCTTCCCGACGGCCCGGCCCACCCAGTTGCGCAGCCATTCGCGCATCTCGGGCACGGTCATGTCGGTCCCCTTAGCGGGGGGCGCGGCGGGCACCTCCCCGCCCGGAGTGTCGTTTTCGGGGTGCTCAGTGTCAGCCATGGTCCTCAGAGATTCAGTCAGTGGACTTGGCGAAGGCCGTCGGGGAACCGACGCCGCTTCGCAGACTGCCGTCGAGGTAGGCCGCGCGGCAGGCGCGGTGCCCGATCTTGCCGCTGGAGGTGCGCGGGATCGTGCCCGATTGCACCAGCAGCAGGTCGCGGACCGTCACGCCGTGGCGCACGGCGATGGCCGCCCGGATGTCGTCGGCGATGGGCTGGTAGTCCAGCTTGTGCGAGCCGGCCGCGCGCTCGGCGACGATCACCAGCTGCTCGGAGACGTCGTCGGGGTCGTACTTGATGCCGGTGTGCGGGTTGTCGAAGACTTCCTTCGGCAGCTGGTTGGCCGGCACCGAGAAGGCGGCCACGTAGCCGGTGCGCAGCGCCTTGTTGGCCTCTTGCGCCGAGTACTCGAGGTCCTGCGGGTAGTGGTTGCGGCCGTCGATGATGACCAGGTCCTTGATGCGGCCGGCGATGTAGAGGTGGCCCTTGTGGTAGGTGCCGTAGTCGCCGGTCTTGACCCAGGTGCCGTCGTCCGGGGCGCCCTCGGCGTGCGACTGGCTGATCCGCGACTTGAGGATGTTGCGGAAGACGTCGTTGGTCTCGTCTTCCTTGCCCCAGTAGCCGGTGCCCAGGTTCTTTCCGTGCAGCCAGATCTCGCCGATCTGGCCGTCCGGCAGCTCGCTCGCGGTCTCCGGGTCGACGATGACGGCCCATTCGTCGACGCCGATGATGCCGGCGGAAACCTGCGGAACGGCCTTGGGTGAATCGGCGGGCACCTCGACGAAGCGCTGCTTGTTCAGCTCGTCACGGTCGACGTGGATGACCGTGGGCGCCTGGTCCATCGGCGTGGTGGAGACGAACAGCGTCGCCTCGGCGAGGCCGTAGGACGGCTTGATCGCGGTCTCCCGCAGGCCGTACGGCGCGAAGGCCTCGTAGAACTTGCGCATCGACGCCGGGGACACCGGCTCGCTGCCGTTGAGGATGGCCTTGACGTTGCTCAGGTCCAGCGGCGGCTCGCCCTCCTTGGGCACCCCGCGCACCGCCGCGTGCTCGAACGCGAAGTTCGGCGCGACGGTGAAGACCTCGCTGTCGGGATCGTCCTCGGGCTTGCGGGCCATCTCCCGGATCCACCGGCCCGGCCGGCGCACGAAGGCGGCCGGCGTCATGAAGGTGAAGTTGTGGCCCAGCACCGGCGAGAGCAGCGCGGTGATCAGCCCCATGTCGTGGAAGAACGGCAGCCAGGACAGACCGCGGTCGCCCTCCTTGCCTTCCAGCCCGTTGAGTACCTGCAACACGTTGGTGGGCAGGTTGAGGTGGGTGATCTGCACGCCGGTCGGGGTCCGGGTGGAGCCGGAGGTGTACTGCAGGTAGGCGATGGTCTCCTCGTCGGCCTCCGGCGGCTCCCACGTCGCGGCGACCTCGTTGGGGACGGCGTCGACGGCGATGACGCGGGGCCGTTCCTTGGCCGACCGGGCGCGGATGAACTTGCGGACGCCCTCGGAGGCGTCGGTGGTGGTCAGGATCGTCGAGGGGGTGCAGTCGTCGAGGACGGCGTGCAGGCGCCCGACGTGACCCGGCTCGGCGGGGTCGAACAACGGGACCGCGATCCGGCCGGCGTACAGGGCGCCGAAGAACGCGATCAGGTAGTCGAGGTTCTGCGGGCAGAGCACCGCGATGCGGTCGCCCGGCTGGGTGACCTGCTGCAGGCGGGCGCCCACGGCCCGGTTGCGGGCGCTGAAGTCGCGCCACACGATGTCGCGGTATTCACCGTCGCGTTCGGTGGAGAAGTCGACGAACCGGTAGGCGAGCTTGTCGCCACGCACCCTCGCCCATTTCTCAACGTGCTTGACCAAGTTGGTGTTGTCCGGGAACTTGATCTTTCCATTCACGATGAACGGGTTGTGGTAGGGCATTCCGCTCTCCTGTCGCACCTGTTTTCGGTCGGCTCGGCCGACGCTGTGTTCCTTGGTCGGCTCCGCCGACGGCTTCGTTCTTCAGCCGGCTGAGCCGACGGTTACATGTCTACGCACGCGCGCCGGACCTCGCACGGCACCCGATGGGCAACGCCGGCCATGTGCCAGCCCAGCCACCATCGACCCCGACTGGGTGCGCGACGAAGGTCCGATAGCTCTTAAATTCTTCTTAATGTTACGGGCCTGCCTACGGCAGACCAAATCACAAGGTACCGCTGTTCGCTACCGTCAACCGCCACCTGAGGCTTGTGTCCCACCGCCGTTGATCATCCGTGTTTTGGTTGTGGCGCATTTGCGATCAGGCCGTGAGCCCAGTTCAGCGTCCAGTCGGTTGCCGGCGCCCCGTCGATGCTCCAGCACTGCGTCGTGGCGTACAGGGCGTGCACCGGCTGACCGGCCCCGCCGGCCAAGGTGTTCAGCGTGGCCGGCAGGTTGGCGATGCTGAAAGCTTCCTCCGGAGCTGCGCAGATCAGGTCGCCGGGCGCGCAGATCTCGTTGGTCTTGTCGTTGAGGTCGCCGAAACCACCCGGGCGCGCGCCGGTCATGGTCAGGCCCATCCCGGACAGGATGGGCACCTCGTGCAGGGTGACCTCGGCGCCCTGCCCCGGCGGGTTGGGGCCGATGTCGTTGCCGACGCCGATCTGGCGGCGACCGTCAGCGATCAATGTCACACCCAGCACCAAGTCGTCGTCGACGGGTCCGCGGCCGTTGCCGATATCGCTGGCGATGTCACCCGCGATCACCGCGCCCTGCGAAAAGCCCATCAGCACGTAACTGGTCAGCGGGCACTTGGTGTTCATGTCGGTCATCGCCTGAACGGTCGCGCGGGTGCCCTCGGCGCGGCTGGCGTTGTAGGACATCTGGGTGTCGCCGCTCAGCGGGTTGTGGAACTGCGCGGTGTACGGGGTGGTGTAGGCCTGCAGCCGTGACGACGGGAATTGCTGGGTGAGGCCGGCGGTCGCCTTGTGCAGCAACGCGTTGGGGAATTGCGTCGGATTGCCGGGGTCGTCCGCGACCGCCGACTCCCACGTGCCGGGCACGTTGACCAGCAGCACATCGGGGCACGACGCGTCCTGCGAGGCGGGCCGCGGCTTGTGCGGGTGCGTGGTGGTCGACGACGGAGGCAGCACCCCGGTCGGCACCGCGCTGGGCTCGGCGTTATGGCCGCGCAGCAGGGTGACAGCGGCCAGGATGCCCAACAGGACGACGGCGGCCACGGACAGGGCGGCGATCCAAGCGAGGGTGCGTTGACGCTTACGCCGCGCGCTTTTAGCCATGTTCTCCTGCCAGCAGAGTCGGTGGATCGCAGCTACGCGGTCCTCCCGACCCCTGCTGCACCCCCTACACGGTACCGGCTTTGCCGAATGCGCTTTTTGGGCAGCGACGCGCTACATCAATGGCGCCGACCCGCAGCGCCCGGCGTCGCCGCGCTCGCGATCGCCGCTACCGAATGGCGCCGACGATGTCGCCCGACATGGCGCCGAGCTGCCCCGACCACGAGCCCCAGTCGTTACCGCCGCCGCCGGGGAAGTCGAAGTGGCCGTTGTGTCCGCCGTTGCTGCGGTACTGCTGATAGAACTCCCGGGAACTGCCCATCGCCGCGCCCGCCTGGCCGATCATGGCGGCGTCGTCGCCGCCCATGTTGGTCGGGCTCCACACCCACACCCGGGTGTTGTTCTGCGCCAGCAACGAGGCGTGCACGTAGGGGTCGTGCCACTTCCAGCGGCCCAGCTGCGGGGCGCCCCACATGCCGTTGCCGTCGATGCCGCCGAACTGCTGCAGGCCGGCCAGGATGGCGCCGTTGTAGTTGGTGCTCGACGGGTAGAGGAACCCGGACAGCGATCCGGCGAAGCCGAAGCGGTCGGGGTGGAAGGCGGCCAGCGCCATCGCGCCGTACCCGCCCTGCGAGGCGCCGACGGCGGCGTGGCCGCCGGGGGCGAGGCCCTTGTTGGCGGCCAGCCAATCGGGCAGCTCGCTGGACAGGAAGGTGTCCCACTGCTTGCTGCCGTCCTGCTCCCAGTTGGTGTACATGCTCCAGGCGCCGCCGGCCGGGGCTACCACCGAGATGCCCTTGCCGCCGAGGGTGTTCATCGCATTACCGGCGGTGACCCAGTTGCTCACGTCCGGGGCCGCATTGAAGGCGTCCAGCAGGTAGACGGCATGCGGTCCGCCGGCGAGGAAGGCCACCGGGATGTCGCGGCCCATCGCCGCCGAGGGAACCATCAGGCTTTCGTAGCCCGCCGCGCGGGCTTTGCCGACGGTTGCGGCGGGCTGCAGCGCGAAGGCCAACCCGACCGCGAGTACGGCTACGCAGAACAACCGCAGCAGCGCTGACATACCCCGCCCGACCGTCATGTCCACCCTCCATCGTCTAGTCGCTGAAAGCACATTAGCCAGCGGCTTAGTTCCCCCGCCCGCGGGGTAGTGAAACACGTCACAGGCGCCAACGGCCAGCGGCGGAAACCCCGAAGGGTTCCCGCCGCTGGTCGTCTTGCTTGGCGTTGGTTAGGTGCCCTGGCCGTTTCCGGCGTTGGTCGCGGCGGCTGTGGCCGGACCCGCACCCGGGGTGGCGCCCAGCACCGACTGCAGGTCAGGCTTCATCGCCTGCAGCTGCGCGCCCCAGTAGGGCCAGTCGTGGGTGCCGTTGGCGTCGAAGTTCCACACCGCGTTGTGGCCACCGGCCCCGTTGTAGGCGTCCTGGAACTTCAGGTTGGACGTCCGCACGAAGCCCTCGAGGAACTTGGCGGGCAGGTTGTCGCCACCGAGGTCGGACGGCTTGCCGTTACCGCAGTACACCCAGATCCGGGTGTTGTTGGCGACCAGCTTGCCGACCTGCAGCGACGGGTCGTTGCGCGCCCAGGCCGGGTCTTCCTTCGGACCCCACATGTCGGCGGCCTTGTAGCCACCGGCGTCACCCATGGCGAGGCCGATCAACGACGGGCCCATGCCCTGCGACGGGTCCAGCAGCGCCGACAGCGAGCCGGCGTAAATGAACTGCTGCGGGTGGTAGGCGGCCAGGATCAGCGCGGACGAACCGGCCATCGACAGGCCGACCACGGCGCTGCCGGTGGACTTGACCTGCTTCTGGCTCTCCAGGTACGCCGGCAGCTCGGTGGTCAGGAAGGTCTCCCACTTGTAGGTGACGCAGCCGGCCTTACCGCAGGCGGGCTTGTACCAGTCGGAGTAGAAGCTGGACTGGCCACCGACGGGCATGACCGTCGAGATGCCCGACTGGTTGTACCACTCGAACGCCGGGGTGTTGATGTCCCAGCCGTTGAAGTCGTCCTGCGCACGCATACCGTCGAGCAGGTACAACGCCGGGGAGTTCGGGCCACCGCTTTGGAACTGGATCTTGATGTCGCGGCCCATCCCGGCGGACGGAACCTGCAGGTACTCCACCGGCAGACCCGGGCGCGAGAAGGCCCCGGCGGTCGCCGAGCCTCCGACGGCGCCAATCAGGCCCGAGAGCAGCGCCGCACCAGCGGCCGCCACGACGAGCCGGCGCGGCATACCCGCCACGGCGCCGCGCAATCTGTCGACAAGCGTCATCCTTGCTTCCTCATCCTTCTTGCGGCCTCTCGGCGCATTGCACCGATCGGGCGCTTCTTGCTTGATTGGATCGAACCTGCCAGCGCACAGGCGCGGCAGTGCTCGTGTAGTCAACCACACCTTATGGCGTTCGGTCGCATCGAGGCGGCGGCGCCGACCGCCGAGCAACCCTCGTACCCAGCGGTTTTCAATTAAAACATGTGTCTAAGAGGCGCGCTTTCAACATGTGCTTGATCGTCATTGCGGGCTGGTGAGAGGCCAATTGTGATGTTGCTAGCATTTTTTCGCGGCGGGCGGGATGTGATTTGTTCGGGATGTACCGAAATTTCTTCTGCGCGACGCTTACTCGCGCGGTGGAGGCGGTGCCTCCGGGGGTATCGGCAGCCCGCATCGCGCCAGTTCGTAGCGCGGCACCCGATCGATCCGATATCCGGTGAAACGGAAGGAATTCACCAGATTGGACAGGAATCGGTGCGGGGTCATCGGGGCGCGCACCGAGCTGAGCACCGCCTTCGTGTCGGGGCACTGCAGCGCCGCGACGGCCTCTGCGACCCACTGCGCATCCAGGTAGCCCGGAATCCCCGGCGGCACCTTCACCCAGGGACCGTCGGCGATCACCCAGTCGGGAAACAAGTTCTTGTCGTGCCCGATGCGGCCGTGCTTGAGCCGTTCCGTGTGCTGCGCAAGCGGATTCGCCAAACCGATCTGGTCGATGACCCGGACGTCGAGCCCGACGTTCATGCCCACCATGCCGAGGTTGGTGAAAAACACGGCGTGCTGCGGTTTTTGCGGTGACTTATCACCCGGCGCCGGCTGAGCCTGCGGCACCAGGTCCCATTGGATGTAGTTGCCCGACGGCAGCAGTAACGCGCCGTCGGGAGTGTTGTTGAGGGCGGTCAGGATGGCCGCCATCCGTGGGTAACCCAGGTAGTCCGCGGCGGTCAGCGGATGCGCGTGACCGGTGGCCTGGGCATAGAAGCGGCGCTCGTCGACGATCCCGGAATAGGTGACGTGGGTGGCGTCGTCGCCCATGCCCGGCGAATTCGCCGCCCACAGCGCCCATCCGGCCAGTCCCAGCCAGAGCGCGGCGGCGGCGCCGGCGACCCAGTTACCGGTCTCCCGCGAATAGTCCTGGCCGTCGGGGATGGCGATCGGGACGACGGCGACGGGAGCCAGCAGGCAGAACAGCGGCGCCAGCAGCACCCGCGCGTGCATGAAGTCGCCGCCTTGCCGGATCCAGTACAGGGCCTGCAGCAGACCGCTGACCAGCACCCACGCCACCACCGCCGGCGGGCTGTGCACGGCGCGGGCCAGGCGGCCGTAGTCGGGCGCCAGCGCGGGGCGCAGAAACGACGGTCGGCGTCGCGCGGCGAACAGCAGCGCCCCCAGCGGCACCAGCAGGACCAGGGGGATCCACACCGCGTAGGGCGCGTCGAAGTTGAACAGGTAGATCATGCCCTGCGACCACTTGTCCCCGGCCGCGTCCTTGGCCAGCGCGGTGCCGGGCACCAGCAGGCCGTAATAGCCCATCCGGAAGATCTCGTAGGCGACCGGGACAAAGCCCCCGGCCACCACGACCAATCCGCGGCGGCGCCAGGTCCGGGCCGCGATCAGCATCATGATCAGCGCCAGGCCGCCCATGAGGGCCAGCTCCGGGCGCACCAGCACGCTGAACCCGGCGACGAAGGCCAGCGCGCCGGCGAACACCTTGTTATCCGCGCGGTTGCGCACCGGCTGGGCCCAGCAGACCATCATCCACCAGAGCAACCCGAGATACGCCAGGGCCAGGCCGCTCTCCAGCCCGGAGGTGGCGAAGTCCCGCGCGGGCGGCAGCGCGATGTAGACGAGCGCACCGGCGGGCAACATGATCGCCTTGCGGCCGCGCAGGCTCGGCGCATACAACCGCGCGGCGCCCAGCATCAGCAGCGCTATGCCCGCCACCGAAAGCACCAGCGCCAGCGCGAGCGCCACATACTCCATGCGCAACGGGCCGCCGACCCAGCTCCCCACGTACATCAGGTAGGTCCAGGCGGTGGAGGTGTTGGCCTCTACCCGCTCACCCTGGTTGAACACCGGGCCGTTGCCGGCCAGCAGGTTGCGCACGGTGCGCAACACGATGAGGCCGTCATCGGCGATCCACCGCCGCTGCCAGCTCCCCCAGCCGAACAGCACGGCGACCACCGCCACGCTGATCCACAGGCTGACCCGCACCATGGTGGTGTACGGAAACACGGGCCAGCCGGGCCGCCTGAGCACCGGCCGGCTGCGCATCATGCGCGCTTTGAGAGCCTGCAGTTCGGGGCTAACCGAAGGCAACGGCGGCTCCGACTGTCGCGATCCACGCCAGGAACAGCAGCTGCAGCACCCGGTCCCGCAGCGCGATGTCTTCGGGTTCACCGGCCAGGCCGCCGTCGACGTCGACCGCGTAGCGCAGGATCGCGATGGTGAACGGGACCAGCGACACCGCGTACCAGGACCCCGAGTGGTGGTCGCGCTCGAACGCCCACAGGCCGTAGCAGATCACCACCGCGGTCGCCGACATCGTCCAGACGAATCGCAGATAGGTGCTGGTGTAGCTCTCCAGCGACTTGCGGATCTTGGCGCCGGTGCGCTCGGCGACCTGCAGCTCGGCGTAGCGCTTGCCGGCCACCATGAACAGCGACGCGAACGCGGCCGACAGCAGGAACCATTGGGACAGTGGGATTTCCGTCGCCACGCCGCCGGCGATGGCGCGCAGCAGGTATGCCGACGACACGATGCAAATGTCAAGCACCGCTTGGTGTTTGAGGCCGAAGCAGTACGCCAGCTGCATGGCGAGGTAGATGGCCATCACCAGCGCCAGGTTCGGCGTCACCAGCCATGCGATGCCCAGCGAGGCCGCACCCAGCAGCACCGCCAGGAGGTAGGCCAGCCACTCGGGCACCACGCCCGCCGCGATCGGGCGGAATCTCTTGGTGGGGTGCTCGCGATCGGCCTCGACGTCGCGGACGTCGTTGACCAGATACACCGACGAGGCCCCCAGGCTGAACACCACGAACGCCAGCCCCACCTGGGTGAGCATCTGCCCGTAGTCGTACCGTATGCCGCTGCCCAGCCCGGCCACCGGTGCGGCCAGCACCAAGACGTTCTTCACCCACTGGCGGGGCCGGATCGCCTTGATCACGCCGGTGATCAGGTTGCCCAGCGGTCGGGTCACGACGTCCTCACTCATCCAGCCACACCTCTCGTGCACGGCGCGCGAGCGCCGCAACGACGGCGCCCAGGGCGATGCCGAAGGCCACGTCGCTGGGGTAGTGCACGCCCAGCAGCATCCGCGACAAGGCCATCGGGGGCACCAGGACCGCGGGCAGCGGTAGGCCGGTGGTCCGGCCCATCAGGATGGCCGCGGCGGTGGTCGAAGTGGCATGTGCGGACGGGAAACTCAGCTGGCTGGGCGTGCCGACGTTCACCGCGACGGCGGGATCATGCGGCCGCTTGCGGCGCACGATCCGCTTGACGACGACGGCGGCGGCGTGCGCGGCGAACGCGCCGGCCCCGGCCACCAGCCAGTCGCGGCGCCGCTTCGGTGACAGCAGCGCGCCGAGCGCGGCGACGACCACCCAGCCGAGACTGTGCTCGCCGAAGTGGGACAGCGCTCGGGCGGTGGGGAGCGCCCCGGGACGGTCGCTCAGCGCCGCCTGGACGGCGACCAGCGCGGCCACCTCGCCGCGCGGCGCCTGTGCAGCGGCGGCCTCATGCATGTTCTGCAGCTGGCAGCAACGCCGTCTCCCACTTCTGCTTGCTGGACAACACCGGCAGGGCGTCGCGGTACACCCGGCGCATCTCGTCGAAGCGGCTGAGCAACTGACGCTGACGACGCAGCGATGCGAACAAGAGCGAGAACATCTTTCGCCGGTCCCGCTGCCGGTAGACCACGCCACAGCCGTCCGCCGTGGTGACCGTCACGCCGTCGACCGTGCACAGCCGGAACCAGCGCGCATCCTGGGTGGGCACGTTGAACTCGGGCCGGATGTGGGATTCGGTGTCGGCCTTGGTCATGTTGTGCAGGATGCCGCGGGCCAGCCGGTAGCTGATCGAGACCGGGTTCACCGGCGGCTTCATCGCCTTGGTCTTGTGCGACGGCGCCGGCAATTCGCTGGCCGCCGGCAGCACGACGGCGTCCGGGTATTCCTTGCGCAGCCGATGCACTTCCGGCAGACCCGATTCCAGGATCGAGAAGATGTGCTCCGGGCCGGCGAGGAAGTCGTCAATGGCCCTGTTCTGAATGGCGACGGTCGAGTACTCAAGGCAGGCAAGGTGTTTCAGGGTCGCCTTGAGGTGGCTGCGGACCAGGCCGGTGATGTCACCCTCCCAGTGCAGCGCCGCCACCACCAACCGGTTGCGCAGGTGGAAGTAGGCCTGCCAGTCGATGGCGTCGTCCTTGTCGCTCCAGGCCATGTGCCAGATCGCGGCGCCGGGCAGCGTGACCGTCGGGTAGCCGTGCTCGCCGGCGCGCAGACCGTATTCAGCGTCGTCCCACTTGATGAACAGCGGCAGCGGCTGGCCCAGCTCCTCGGCGACCTGCCGCGGGATCATGCACGTCCACCAGCCGTTGAAGTCGACGTCGATGCGCCGGTGCAGCAGCGCGCTGCGATCGTTCTTGTCGTTCAACGGGAACTTGGCGAAGTCGTGGTCGTACTCGGCGTGCGGCGCGGCGGTCCACATGAAGTTCGCCTGGTTGACGACCTCGCCCATGATGTGCAGGTGTGACGGCTCCTGCAGGTTGAGCATCTGCCCGCCGATCAGCGTGGGCGTCTTGGCGAACCGGTTGAGCGCCAGCACCCGCAGGATCGTGTCCGGCTCGATGCGGATGTCGTCGTCCATGAACAGGATCTGTTGGCAGTCGGTGTTTTTCAGCGCCTCGTACATCACCCGGCTGTAGCCGCCGGAACCGCCGAGGTTGGGCTGGTCGTGAATGGACAGCCGGCTGCCCAGGCCCGCCGCCGCTGCGGCGAAGTCCGGGTGGTCGCGCACCTTGCGGGTGCCCTGGTCGGGGACGATGACCGCACCGATCACCTTGTCCACCAAGGGATCCGCGGTAAGGTCGGCCAGCGCGTTGACGCAGTCGGCGGGGCGGTTGAAGGTGGGGATGCCGACGGCGATGTTGGCCGTGCCCGGCGCGGGCTCGGTCGCGTACCAGCCGCCGCTGATGAGGTTGACCGCGGTGTCGGTGGTGATGTCGAACCAGATCCAGCCGCCGTCCTCGAACGGCCGCAGCGGCACCTCGATCTCGACGACGGCCGGCTGCTCGTCGGTGCCGACGAATTGGCGGCCCTGCACCGAGATTCGCACCCCGGTGGCCTTCGTGCGGTAGACGTCGACGCGCCCGGTTCCGGTCAGCTCGACCCGCAGCACCACGGACTGACAGATCGACCAGCGCCGCCAGTAGCTGGCCGGGAACGCGTTGAAGTAGGTGGCGAACGACACCTCGGACTCTTTGCCGATCTCCAACGACGTACGGCTGGTCGCGTGCGCGCGCCGGGCGTTCGTCGTCGACTCCTCCAGGTAGAGCTTGCGCACGTCGAGCGGCTCGCCGGGACGCGGCAGGATGATCCGGGACAGCAGGCTCACGGCGGACATTAGCGCGCGCCTTCCTCTTTGTTCTGGGCTTCCGTCAGGGATGCGCCGTCACGCAGGTGCGGCGCGAGAACGTTGTCGTACATGTTCAAGGCGCTGGCGATGGCCATGTGCATATCCAGGTATTGGTAGGTGCCCAGCCGGCCGCCGAACAGCACTTTGGACGACGCGGTCTCGGCCTTCGCCCTGGCCCGGTAGGCGGCCAACA
The DNA here is from genome assembly GCF_001673415.1 of Mycobacterium sp. 1165196.3. Taxonomy (NCBI): domain Bacteria; kingdom Bacillati; phylum Actinomycetota; class Actinomycetes; order Mycobacteriales; family Mycobacteriaceae; genus Mycobacterium; species Mycobacterium sp. 1165196.3. Next base: position 40,809 of record NZ_LZLU01000015.1, read on the forward strand.
GGGCGCGGTCGGACTCGGTGTTGATCGGATAGTAGGGCTCGTCGTCGTCCTCGGCGAAGCGCGAGTACTCCCGCATGATCACGGTCTTGTCGGTCGGATAGTCGCGCTCGGTGTGGAAGTGACGGAACTCGTGGATGCGGGTGTAGGGCACGTCGGGGTCGTTGTAGTTCATCACCGGTGTGCCCTGGAAGTCCCCGATGGGCAGCACTTCCAGCTCGAAATCCAGCGTGCGCCAGCCCAGCCGGCCCTCGGCGTAGTCGAAGTAGCGGTCCAGCGGCCCGGTGTAGACGACCGGCGCGTCGGGGCTGTCCGCGCGCAGTTGGTCGCGCACGTCGAACCAGTCCGTGTCCAGCCTGACCTCGATGCGGTCGTCGGCGGCCATGTTGCGCAGCCAGGCCGTGTAACCGTCGACGGGCAGCCCCTCGTAGGTGTCGGAAAAGTAGCGGTTGTCGAAGGTGTAGCGCACCGGCAGCCGGGTGATGTTGGCGGCCGGCAGCTCCTTGGGGTCGGTCTGCCACTGCTTGGCGGTGTAACCCTTGACGAAGGCCTCGTAGAGCGGACGGCCGATCAGCGAGATCGCCTTCTCCTCGAGGTTCTGCGCGTCGGCCGTGTCGATCTCGGCGGCCTGCTCGGCGATGAGCCGGCGCGCCTCGTCGGGGGTGAAGTACTTGCCGAAGAACTGCGACACCAGGCCGAGCCCCATGGGGAACTGGTAGGCCTGCCCGTTGTGCATCGCGAAGACGCGGTGGCGGTAGTCGGTGAACTCGGTGAACTGCCGCACGTAGTCCCACACCCTCTTGTTGGAGGTGTGGAACAGGTGGGCGCCGTACTTGTGCACCTCGATGCCGGTGGTCGGCTCGGCTTCTGAGTAGGCGTTGCCGCCGATGTGCGGGCGGCGGTCCACGACAAGTACGCGCTTCCCGAGCTGGGTAGCCACGCGCTCGGCAATGGTCAGTCCGAAGAATCCAGAGCCGACGACGAAAAGATCGAAACGAGCGGTCATCGGTTGCTTAGGGTATCCGACCGCGTGGCCCTAACCCATTTGGCGAGGCCATGCGGCGGGCTCGGCTTGTGACGACGGCCGTTATGGCGCCGCGGATCCGCGATCACAGTCGGGGTCGCAATTGCCTCACGATTCAATATCACCACTCTAGTAACAGGATCACCACTCGTACCATCGACTTTGTGTGATTCCCACCAGCTAGGACCGGCGGGACGCGCCGACACAACACATAGTCAGATAGAGGAGACTTCCGTGCCGAACCGACGCCGACGCAAGCTCTCAACAGCCATGAGCGCGGTTGCCGCCCTGGCAGTGGCGAGTCCTTGCGCATACTTCCTTGTCTACGAGTCGACCGCCGGCAACAAGGCGCCCGAGCACCACGAGTTCAAGCAGGCCGCGGTGATGAGCGACCTGCCCGGTGAGCTGATGGGCGCCCTGTCGCAGGGGCTGTCGCAATTCGGGATCAACATGCCCCCGATACCCGCGTTGAACGGGGGCGCGACCGCCACGCCGGGTCTCGCCAGCCCCGGCCTGGGCACTCCGGGCCTCGGGACCCCCGGACTGGGGACGACGGGCCTGACCAATCCGGGCGCGACCAGTCCCGGTCTGGCCAGCCCCGGCTTGACCAGTCCCGGTCTGGCCAGCCCCGGCTTGACGAGCCCGGGCCTGACGAGCCCCGGTGCGGCGCCATTGACGCCCGGACTCACCGCTCCCGGCGCGTTGCCCACCACCCCCGGTGGCGGTGTCGCGACTCCGGGTGCCGGGCTCAACCCGGCGCTGTCCAATCCCGGACTGACCAGCCCGGCCGGAGTTTCGCCGGGCCTGGGTGGGCCGGCGGTGTCGCCGAGCGAGGTGCCGATCGACTCCGGGGCCGGGTTGGACCCGGGCGCCGGTGGTACCTACCCGATCCTGGGCGACCCGTCGACCTTCGGTAACGCGTCGCCGATCGGCGGCGGCACCGGCCTGGGCGGCGGATCGGGCACCGGCGGTGCCAGTGGCGGTCTGGTCAACGACGTGATGCAAGCCGCCAACCAGCTGGGTGCCGGCCAGGCGATCGACCTGCTCAAGGGCTTGGTGATGCCGGCCATCACGCAGGGTATGCACGGTGGCGCGGGTGCTCTGCCGGGCGCTGCGGGTGCTCTGCCGGGTGCCGCGGGTGCTCTGCCGGGTGCCGCGGGCGCTCTGCCGGGTGCCGCGGGTGCTCTGCCGGGTGCCGCGGGTGCCCTACCGGGTGCGGCCGCGGGCGCTCTTCCCGCCGCCGCGGGTGCGGCCGGCGCGTTGCCGGCGGCCGCCGGTGCGGTACCGGCGCTGCCCCCGGTCTAGTCCTTTCCAAACCCTCCACAAGACGGCACCGCAGAAATATCTGCGGTGCCGTCGATTTTTGGTCGACATTCGCCGCCGCTCAGCTCGTGTCGTCCCATAGATAACATTAGAAACACACGTAACATCGGCTGGTGTCTCGCAGTCGTGCGCCGACGATGCTGCTCACCGCCATGGCGGCGACCGTCGTCCTGGTCTCGTGGGTGGCCGACACGACACGCGATCGCGGCGCCGCCAGCCCGGGGCCGTCGCGCGGCACCCAACTGGCCGAACAGCCGCTGGTCGGGCTGGGGGCCGGCGTCACGGTCCGCGAAATCAGTCAGGGCACCCCCTTCTCGCTGGTTGCCCTCACCGGCGACCTGGCCGGCACGTCGACGCGCGTGCGGGCCAAGCACCGCGACGGCTCGTGGGGCCCCTGGTATCAGACCGAGTACGAAACCGCGGCACCCGACGGGGCGACAACGGCGGGGTCCCTCGAGGGGCCCCGCGGCACCGATCCGGTGTTCGTCGGCACCACCACGACGGTTCAGATCGCGGTCACCCGGCCGCTGGACGCCGCGGTGACCCAACCGCCCCCGGCGCCGCCGACGGAGAAACCCGATCTGGGCTATAAGCCGGCATCCCGCGAACAGCCCTTGGGGCAGAACATCTCGGCCGTCCTCATCTCCCCACCGCAGGCGCCGGCCGACACGCATTGGACACCACCGGCCGGGGTCTTGATGCCCGGCCAGGCCCCGCCCATCATCAGCCGCGCGCAATGGGGCGCCGACGAATCGTTGCGATGCGGTTCCCCGCAGTACGACAACGGGATTCGCGCGGCGGTGGTCCACCACACCGCCGGCAGCAACGACTATTCGCCGCTTGAATCGGCCGGCATCGTCAAAGCGATTTACACCTACCACAGCAAGACGCTGGGCTGGTGCGACATCGCGTACAACGCGCTGGTGGACAAGTACGGCCAGGTGTTCGAGGGCAGCGCCGGCGGGATGACCAAGGCTGTCGAGGCCTTCCACACCGGCGGATTCAACCGCAACACCTGGGGCGTGGCGATGATCGGCAACTTCGACGACGTGCCCCCCACCCCCATCCAGCTGCGGACCATGGGCCGGTTGCTGGGCTGGCGACTGGGCCTGGACAACGTTGACCCGAAGGGCACGGTGCAACTGGAATCGGCCGGCAGCCACTACACCACCTTCCCGGCCGGCGCCGTCGCGACGCTGCCGACGATCTTCACCCACCGCGACGTCGGGAACACCGATTGCCCGGGCAACGCGGCCTACGCGTTGATGGACGAAATGCGTGATATCGCATCGCATGTCAACGATCCGCCCGAAGAGTTGCTCAAGGCGCTGCAGGGCGGTGCGATCTATGACCACTGGCAGGCGATCGGCGGGATGAGCAGCGTACTGGGCTCGCCGACCTCACCGGAAGACAGCGCGGAGGGCGACGCCCGCTTCGTCACCTTCGCCCGGGGCGCGATGTACTGGTCGCCCGAGACCGGCGCCCAGCCGGTCACCGGCGCCATCTACGACGCCTGGGGCTCGCAGAGCTATGAACGCGGCCCGCTCGGATTGCCGACCAGCGCGGAAATTCAAGAGCCGCTACAGATTACGCAGAATTTCCAGCATGGCACGCTGAACTACGAGCGGCTGACCGGAAACGTCTCCGAGGTGGTCGACGGGATCACCATTCCACTGACGACCGAATCCCCGAGCGGCCCAACGGTTCCGGCCGAGCACTTCTCGCTGCCGTCGCACCCGACGCCCACGTGACGCAGCCCTAAAGCCACCAGCGTTCCAGCACGCGGCCCACACCGTCGTCGTTGTTGGGGGCGGTCACCTCGTCGGCGGCGGCCTGCACGTCGGGATGGGCATTGCCCATCGCAACGCCATGTCCGGCCCACCGCAGCATCGGCAGATCGTTGGGCATATCGCCGAACGCCACCACCTCCTCGGGGGCGATCTGCAACGGCCGCGCGATCTCGTCGATGCCGGTGGCCTTGCTGGTGCCCAGCGGCACGATCTCGACCAGTCCGTTGTTGGTGGAGTAGGTGATGTCGCCCGCGATGCCGATGTGCTTGGCCAATTCGGCCGCCATGTCGGCGCTGCGGGCTCCGGACCGGCGGATGAGCAGCTTGATCGCCGGGGCGCTGAGCAGATCCTGGATCGACACCTCGGTGTTGTCCGGGTTCAGCCAGGCATGCTCGTAGCCCGGCGAGCTGACGAACTGCGGCGTCGCCGTGTCGTGCGCGCTTTCGCCGATCCGCTCGACGGCCAAACCGGCGCCCGGGATGACGCGGGTGGCCAGCTCCGCCAGCTCGGCCAGGGTGTCGACGCTCAGCGTGCGGGTGGACACCACCCGGTCGGTCGCGGCGTCGTAGATGACGGCGCCGTTGGCGCACACCGAGATCGGCGCGAAACCCAGCGCGTCGACGACCGGACGTATCCAGCGCGGCGGGCGGCCGGTGGCCACCACGAACTGCGCACCGGCGCCCACCGCGGCGCGGATGGCGTCGCGGGTGCGCGGGGAGATCTTCTCGTCGTCGTCGAACAGGGTGCCGTCGACGTCGCAGGCGATGAGCGCCGGCAGGGTCATCGAGACCGTCCCCCTCGCCGGCTGGCCCGACCGCTCAATGCAGCCCGCTCTGGTTCTGCCCGGGCCGGGTCACGCCGTCGGTGCCGTACTTGCGCATTCGCTCCTGCAGCTCCGACAACCGCAGGGCCCGGGAATCCTCTTGGGTGGGCGCGCTGCCGCCCAGCCGCCGCGGCACCCAGAATTCGTCCTTCGGGTGCGGATATTCCTCCTGCACCCGGTACAGCAGGTCGTTCATCGCCGAACGCAACAGCAGGTTGAGTTCCTCGGGTGTGCCGCGCGGCGGCAACGGCTGCCCGGCCGCCACCGTGATCGGGACCTTGTTGCGGAACACCTTCTTGGGATGGTCCTTGGGCCAGATCCGGTGCGCGCCCCACACGACGACCGGAACGATTGGCACGTGGGCGTCCAGCGCCATGCGCGCCGCCCCCGTCTTGAACTCGCGCAGTTCGAAGCTGCGACTGATGGTGGCCTCGGGATGCATCCCGATCAGCTCGCCCTCGCGCATGCGCTGCACGGCCACCTCGAAGGCGTCGTGCCCGGACCTGCGGTCCACCGGGATCAGCCGGGCGTGATTGATGACGTAGTTGACCGCCTTCACGTCGGCCATCTCCGCCTTGATCATGAAGTAGGCGCGCCGGTGACGCTCGCGCACGGCCATCAACGTCGGCAGCCAGTCCAGATAGCTGGTGTGGTTCTGGGCCAGCAGGGCGCCGCCGCGCGCGGGAATGTTCTCCAGGCCGTGATAGGTGAACTTGGTCCCCTGCATCGCGACCATCGGCGGAACGATCCATTCCGCCAGCCGGTAGAACCCCTCGGGCATGTTCTCTCCTTCGCCTACTGCGACGGGCGCTCGGCCCTTTTAGCCGCGCGGGCCGCCGCCTCGGTTGCCTCGATGCGAGCGGCCTCGGCCGGGGTCGGCGCTGCGCCGCCCAGCCGGCGCGGCAGCCAATACGCTCCGGGCTCGCCCGGATAGTGCTCTTGCGCGCGGTGCAGCAAGGTGGTCATCGAGTCGCGCAGGGCGGCGTCGGTCTGCGCAATGTCTTCGCGCGCCGTCAATGGCGCGCCTACCTGCACAGTAATGGGTATTTTGGCGCGGCCCACATTTCGCGGGTGATCCTTGGTCCAGATGCGCTGCGCCCCCCAGACGATCACCGGCACGATTGGGACGTCGGCTTCGATGGCCATCCGCGCGGCGCCGGTCTTGAACTCCTTGAGCTCGAAGCTGCGGCTGATCGTGGCCTCCGGATACACCCCTACCAATTCACCCTCGCGCAGCCGCTGCACCGCCACCGCGTAGGCGCCCGCCCCGGCGCCGCGATCCACCGGGATGGTGCGGGTGTGCTTGATCAGGAAGTTGACCGGCTTGACCTGCTGCATCTCGGCCTTGATCATGAACCGCAGCCGACGCCCCCGGCGGTGGACGGCCAGCGCGGCCGGCAGAAAGTCGACATAGCTGGTGTGGTTGATCGCCACCACGGCGCCGCCCCGCTCGGGGATCTGCTCCTCACCGCGGAAGGTGATCTTGGTGCCGGTGGCCTTGACCACCAGATGAGCCAGCAGCTCCAAGGCGCGGAAGGTCGGCTCCACCATCGATCACGACTCCGGCGCCCCTGCGGACCGGGCCCGCCGGGCCGCCCGGGCGGCCGCCTCCTCGGCCTCCAACTGGGCCGCTTCCGCCAACGATGGCGCGCCCCCGCCCAGCCGGTGGGGTACCCAGAACTCGCCGGCGGGGTGCGGCCCGTACATTTCCTGCGCGCGCTCCAGCAGATGCTGCATGCGCGAGTGCAGCAGCCCCTTGAGCTCCTCGACGGCCAGCGTCGGCTCGATCGGTTCGCCGACCAGCACGATGATCGGAACCTTGGGCCGCCAGAGCTTTTTCGGGTGGTCCTTGGTCCAGATCCGCTGGGCGCCCCAGACGATGTGCGGCACGATCGGCACCCCGGCCTCGACCGCCATCCGCGCGGCGCCGGATTTGAATTCCTTGATCTCGAAGCTGCGGCTGATCGTGGCCTCGGGATAGACGCCGACCAGCTCGCCGTCCTTGAGGTTGCGGACGGCGTCCTCGAAGGAGGCGGCGCCGTCCTGGCGATTCACCGAGATGTGCCGCAGGCTGCGCATGATCGGCCCAGTGACCTTGTGGTCGAATACCTCCTGCTTGGCCATGAACCGCACCTTGCGGCCCAGACCCTGCTTGTAGGCCGGCAACCCCGCGAAGGTGAAGTCCAGGTAGCCGGTGTGGTTGATCGCGATGACCGCTCCGCCGCTGGTCGGCAGGTTCTCCACGCCGGCGATCGTGATCTTCAGGCCCTGGACGCGCCAGACCAGGCGGGCGAGTTGAATGACAGTCCCGTAAACCGGTTCCACAGCAGTTCAGCCTAATGCTCCCCGCCACCCGCCGTCCCCAGAGCCGAGAATCCAAAGCGCCGCAAGGAGGCCGTCGTTGTCCGCCCCGTCATCCCCACCGCCTGTGCCTGCGATCGTCGACCGGTTCGCCGCCGGCCGGCCGGTGCGGGCGGTCTGGGTCAATGAGCTCGGCGGAGTGACCTTTCGGGTAGGTGCTGACGCGACTGCTGGGCACGCCACCGGCGGGGTTGAATTCATCAAGGTGGCGGAGCCGGGCACCGCCGACCTGGCCGGTGAGGCGCAGCGTCTGCGGTGGGCACGTCACTACCTGAGGACGGTGCCGGAAGTGCTCGGCCACGGGATGGCCGGGGACCATTCGTGGCTGCACACTCGCGGGCTGCCCGGCCTGCCGGCCGTGCATCCACGGTGGCTGGCGGCACCGGACGTCGCGGTGTGCGCAATCGGTGCGGGTCTGCGCGAATTGCATGACCGGCTTCCGGCTCAGGCGTGCCCCTTCGACTGGTCGGTGAGTGCGCGGCTGGCCGCATTACCGCCGGCAGCCCGGTCGCCGCTTGGTGAGCCACCGCCGGTCGACCGGCTGGTGGTCTGCCACGGCGATGCCTGCGCGCCGAACACGTTGATCGATGGCCAGGGCCGCTACAGCGGACATGTTGACCTCGGCGACCTCGGTGTGGGCGATCGGTGGGCCGACCTCGCGGTGGCAACGCTGTCGCTGGGCTGGAACTACCCCGGTCGGGGATGGGAGGGGGAATTCTTCGCCGCATACGGTGTCGAGCCCGACCCAGTGCGCATCGACTACTACCGGCGGTTGTGGAACGCCGAAGATGCCGGCTCGCGCTAAGCTCGGGGGCTGAAAAGCCGTCATCCCCGGCCGAGGCCGCAGAAGCCTTTCGAAGGCCTTCTACCGGCCCCAGGAAGGTATCAGTGCAGGTCACCAGCGTCGGCCACGCCGGATTTCTGATCCAGACCCAAGCGGGCAGCATCCTGTGCGACCCCTGGGTCAATCCGGCCTACTTCGCGTCCTGGTTCCCGTTCCCGGACAACAGCACGCTGGACTGGGACGCGTTGGGTGCCTGCGACTACCTGTATGTGTCGCACCTGCACAGGGACCATTTCGACGCGAAGAATCTGGCCGAGCACGTCAACAAGGACGCCGTGGTGTTGCTGCCGGACTTTCCGGTACCCGACCTGCGAAACGAATTGCAAAAGCTGGGGTTTCACCGATTCTTCGAGACCAGCGATTCGGTCAAGCACCGGATCGCCGGCCCGAAGGGCGAGCTTGACGTCATGATCATCGCGCTGCGGGCGCCCGCCGACGGTCCGATCGGCGATTCGGCGCTGTTGGTTTCCGACGGCGCGACAACGGTTTTCAACATGAACGACGCCCGGCCGGTGGATCTGGACGCGCTGGCCACCGAATTCGGGCACATCGATGTGCACCTGCTGCAGTACTCCGGGGCCATCTGGTACCCGATGGTCTACGACATGCCGGCCCGCGCCAAGGAGTCGTTCGGCATTCAGAAGCGGCAACGCCAGATGGACCGCGCCCGCCAATACCTCACCCAGGTCGGGGCGACCTGGGTGGTGCCGTCCGCGGGGCCGCCCTGCTTCCTCGATCCGGAACTGCGCCACCTCAACGACGACCATGCGGATCCGGCCAACATCTTCCCCGACCAGGTGGTGTTCCTGGATCAGATGCGCAGACACGGCCACGCCGGCGGCCTGCTGATGATTCCCGGGTCGACCGCCGATTTCACCGGCTCGCAGCTCAATTCGCTGACCCACCCGCTGCCCACCGACCAGGTCGAGGCCATCTTCACCACGGGCAAGGCCGACTACATCGCCGACTACGCCGAGCGGATGGTGCCCGTCGTCGCCGCCGAGCGGGCGAGTTGGGCACCGGCCACCGGGGAGCCGCTGCTGGAACCGTTGCGCGCCCTGTTCGAGCCGATCATGTCGCAAAGTGACGAGATCTGCGACGGAATCGGTTATCCCGTCGAACTGGTGCTGGGGCCGGAAATCGTGGTCCTGGACTTCCCGAAACGTGCCGTGCGGGAACGCATTCCGGATGAAAAGGTCCGCTACGGTTTCGAGATAGCGCCGGAGCTGGTTCGCACCGTGCTGCGCGATCGCGAGCCGGACTGGGTCAACACCATCTTCTTGTCGACCCGGTTTCGGGCTTGGCGTGTCGGCGGCTACAACGAGTACCTGTACACGTTCTTCAAGTGCCTGACCGATGAACGGATCGCTTACGCCGACGGCTGGTTCGCCGAGACGCACGACGACTCGGCGTCGGTCACGCTGGACGGCTGGGAGATTCAGCGCCGCTGCCCGCACCTCAAGGCCGACCTGTCGAAATTCGGGGTCGTCGAGGGAAACACGTTGACCTGCAACCTGCATGGCTGGCAGTGGCGACTGGACGACGGACGCTGCCTGACCGCCAAGGGCCACCAGCTGCGGAGTTCGCGGGCGTGAGCGCATCTTACGACGACGGCCTGATCCAGCTGGATCGTGCGGCGATCACGTTGCGCCGCTACCACTTTCCTTCCGGCACGGCGAAGGTGATCGCGCTCGACGCGATCCGCGGGTACAAGGCCGAGCAGCTGGGCCTTTTCACCCAGCGGTTCCGGATCTGGGGCAGCTCGGACTTCCGCCGCTGGTTGCCGCTGGACATCGGCCGCCCGCTCAAGTCGACGCTGATCACGCTGGACGTGCCGGGCACGCGGCCCAGCCCGGCGTTCACGCCGGCGCGTCCCGAAGAATTCACCGCCCTGCTGGACGACCTGCTCGGCCGGCGCGGTTAGGACGCCCCCGCGGCCCCGCGGTCGGCGAGCGCCTGGCGCGCCGCGTTGTAACCGGGGATGAAGGTGATGCCGGGGCCCCCGTGACAGCCCGCGCTGCCCAGATACAGGCCCTCGATCGGGATCGGCTGGCCGAGGAAGCCCCGCGGGCCGGGCCGGTTGGGCCCGATCTGGTTGGCGTTCAACAGACCGTGGCAGTAATCCCCGCCGGGCGCGCCGAACATGACGCCCATGTGCCTGGGCGTGAAGGTGGTGTGCCGGATGATGCTGCGTTCGAAATTCGGGGCGAGCCGGGTGACCTTGTCGATCACCCGCTGGCCCATCTCGACCTTGGCCTGCCCATAGTCGACGTCGCCCTCGATCGGGAAGAACAGCGCGAACGCCGACGCGGCGTGCTTGCCGTCGGGTGCGAGGCCCGGGTCGTTCTGCGACGGGATCTGCAGCACGACGGTCGGGTCGGCCGGGACGATGCCGCGCCGCGCGTCCTCCCATTGCTGCTGGACTTCCTCCGGCGTGCAGAACAGGCCGATCGAGGCCTGCATGGCCGGTGAGTTGAGGGCCTCATACGGCGCGGCGAAGACGGGCGCCTCCTCGAGCGCGAAATGCATCTGCAGGTAGCTGCCGCGGTGGTCGATGCGGGCATAGCGTTCCCGGATATCGGCGGGCAGCGCGCCCTGTTCGATCATCTCGTTGAGCGTGACGTCCGGCGCGATCCCCGAGACGACGATCGGGGCGTGCAACGTCTCGCCCGCCTCGGTGCGCACGCCGGTCACCCGCCCGTCGGCGACGAGGATCTCGGTCACCTTGGTGCGCAACCGAAGTTCACCGCCATGACTTTCCAGGACGTCGCACAGGTGCGAGGTGAGCGCGCCGATGCCGCCGCGCAGCTTCTTCATCTGCATGGTGTCGCCGTCGGGTACGCCGAGCCCGAAGGCGAGCGCGGCCGCGCTGCCCGGCGTGGCCGGGCCCCGGTAGAGCGTATTGACGGCCAGCACGGTCATCGAGCCGCGGATCGCACCGAACTTCTCCCGGTCGGGCAGATAGCGGTCCAACACGTCGGTGACCGAGCCGAACAGCATGTCGTCGACCGCCGAGCGCTCGAATTCGTTTGTGGCGCAGGCATACATCTCGTCGATGCTCTTGGGTAATGTGCCGGCTTCGAACCGGCCGAGCGCGCGGGTCGGGCCCTGGCTCCACGCCATCAGCCCCGCCATCCCGTTGACGGCGTCGGCGCCGTGCACCTCGTTGAGATGGGTGAACAGCTTGACGGGGTCGCTGTACTGGATCAGCGGATCGTCGCCGACGCCGCGCACGGCCACCGACATCACGTCCAGGTCGATGGTCGGCAGGGTGTCCAGGCCCAGCTCGTCGACCACCACCTGCGACGTCGGGAACTGCACCGAGCCGGCGATCTCGAACTGGTATCCGTCGAAAAGTTCGACGGTGGAAGCCATGCCACCCGCGTAGAGCTTGGGATCCAGGCACACCGTGCGCAGCCCGGCCTTGGCCAACAGCACTGCCGCGGTGAGCCCGTTGTGCCCGGCACCGATAACTATCGCGTCGTATTCAGTCATGTCCTGCCCTCCGAAAGGGAGGCTCGCACGACCGCAAAGTTTTGTCAATTATGACGAAACTGCGGTGATCCACGTGCCCGAGATCCCGCCGCGCAGCGACTCGAGCGCCACGTGGGTGATCCGGGCCAGTTCGCCGAGCGACCGGTCGTCGCCGACCATCCAGGCCTCCATGGCGCCGAACACCGCGGCCGCGATGCACCGCGCGGTCACGGTGACCCGCAGCCGCACATCCGGCGTTCGATCGGCCGCGCCACTGCGCCGGCGCAGCTGCTCCTCGATGGCGTCGGCCAGGTCGGCCTGGACGTCGCGGATGTGGCGGACGATGCGGCCCTGGTCCAGATCACCGCCCCGCAGCGCGGCGATTTTCGTTACGGCCTCAACGTCATAGGGGAAGGCGAAGACCGCCGCCTGCACCGAGTCGATGACCGGCTCGTCGACCGGCCTGGCCTCCAGCGCCGCGCGAAACCAGTGCAGCCCGGTGTAGTCCGCGAACAGCAGGTCGTGCTTGGAGCTGAAGTGGCGATAGAACGTCCGCAGCGACACCCCGGCGTCCGCGGCGATCTGCTCGGCCGACGTGTCCTCCACGCCCTGGGCCAGGAACCGCACCACGGCGGCCTGGCGCAGCGCTTCGCGCGTGCGCTCGCTGCGCGCCGTCTGAGCGGGCCGGACCATGGCAGTAAGGTATCAAGAAACTTTTTGACAATATTGACAAAACTTCCGGACCCGGGCGAGACTGCGCCCATGGTCTCGCTACTCACTCACGCGGTACTCGGACTGACGGTCATCAGCTGGATCGTCCTGGCCAACAGGGGAGTCTTCGCCCGCCCGGCCAGCGGCCCGCTGTTCTCGCCGATGGAAGTCGTGTACTACGTCGTCGGCATCGCATCGGTCGCCCTCGGCTGGTACTTCAACATCACCTACGTGCAGCAGTACGCGCACGGATCCACCAATCCGCTGTGGGGCGAACACGGCAGCTGGCTCGAATACATCAGGCTGATGTTCACCAACCCGGCCGCCAGCTCGGCCAGCCAGGACTACACGATCGCCAATGTCGTTCTGCTGCCGATCTTTACGATCGTGGACGGCTACCGCAGGGGCCTGCGCCACCCGTGGCTGTACTTCGTGTCCAGCCTGTTCACCAGCTTCGCGTTCGCGTTCGCGTTCTACTTCGCCACGATGGAGCGCCAGCGCCGCCACGAACGCGACCGTGCGACGGTAGCCGCTTAGCCGACCGGTTTGGTGGCCCGCCATTTCTGCCGGCCGCCCTTGACCTCGGTGTGGATGTCGGTGAATCCCGCCGACGCAAGCCGCGCCGGCAGGTCGGCCGGCGGAATCGGGTTGTAGGTGTCGGCGACGTGCAGCAGCCGAAATGCCAGGGACGGGACGCCGTCGCTGCCGGCGAAGACCCCGCCCGGTTGCAGCACCCGGAACGCCTCGACGAACAGGCGGTCCTGCAGTTCGGCGCGAGGCACGTGGTGCAGCATGGTGAAGCACACCACCGAGGTGAAATGGTCTGTCGGCAAACCGGTTTCGCTGCCGTCGCCGTGGATGATGCGCGCCCGATCACCGTAGCGGCGCTGCAGACGATCGGCCATCGCCCCGTCGACCTCGACCGCGGTGAGCGAGGCCGCCCGATCGAGCAGCGCACGCAGCGTCGCCCCGTAGCCCGGGCCGATTTCCAAAGTCCGCGCGCCCAATTCGACGTCCCGCAGGGCCCACGGCAACAGCTGATCGGCCACCGCCTGCTCCCAGCCCGCGGAGCTACAGCGCCGCCGGTGCAAAAGATTCATCGCCATACCGAGAACGCTAGGCGCCCACACGGGGTGCGGGCTTCCGATATCCTGCCGTGATATGTCGGAATTCAGCCATCACGGGCTGGCGACTTCGTCGCAGACGTTGCCGCCGGGATCCCACATCGAGCGGCACCGGCATCCTTTGCACCAGATCGTCTACCCGTCCTCGGGTGCCGTCTCGGTGACCACCCCGACCGGAATGTGGATCACGCCGGCGAACCGCGCGATCTGGATACCGGCGGGGTGCTGGCACGAACACAAGTTTCACGGCACCACGCAGTTTCACGGCGTCGCGCTGGACCCCGACCGCTACCGCCGCGGCCCCGCGGCCCCCGCCGTGCTGGCGGTCAATCCCTTGATGCGCGAACTGATCATCGCGTGTTCGCAAACCGATGGCACCGACACCGACGAGCACCACCGGATGCTGGCCGTGCTGCACGACCAGTTACAGGCCACCAGCATCGGGGAGGCGCTGTGGATTCCCACACCGGTCGACGACCGGCTGCGGCAAGCGTGCGCGCTGATCGCCGACAACCTGCGGGAGTCATTGTCGCTGCGGCAGATCGGTGATCGGCTCGGGGTCGGCCAGCGCACGCTGAGCCGCCTGTTCAGCGACGAACTGGCGATGACGTTCCCGCAGTGGCGCACCCAGGTGCGGCTGCAGCACGCCCTGGTGTTGCTCGCCGAGCGGCGCGACGTCACGTCGGTGGCGGCCGAATGCGGCTGGGCCACACCGAGTGCGTTCATCGACACCTACCGGCGAGCCTTCGGGCATACGCCCGGCCAGGTGGCCGCCAAGGCGCGCTAGTTATTAGTGGCGATTCGGCTCGAGCACCTCGGTGCCGACGAACGGCACCAGGGCCTCGGGCACCCGCACGCTGCCGTCGGGCTGTTGGTGGTTTTCCAGGATCGCCACCAACCACCGCGTGGTGCCCAGCGTGCCGTTGAGCGTGGCGGCGGTCTGCGGTTTGCCCGCCTCGTCGCGAAAGCGGGTGGCCAGCCGGCGCGCCTGGAACGTGGTGCAGTTCGAGGTGGACGTCAGCTCGCGGTAGGCGCCCTGCGTGGGAACCCAAGCCTCACAATCGAATTTGCGCGCGGCCGACGACCCGAGATCGCCCGCGGCGACATCGATCACCCGGTACGGCACCTGGATGCGGGCCAGCATCTCGCGCTGCCAGCCCAGCAGCCGCTGGTGTTCCGCCTCGGCGTCCGCGGGGGTGCAGTAGACGAAGCCCTCGACCTTGTCGAACTGATGCACCCGAATGATGCCGCGGGTGTCCTTGCCGTAGCTGCCGGCCTCGCGGCGAAAACACGACGACCACCCCGCGTACCGCAGCGGCCCGCCGGACAGGTCCAGGATCTCGTCGGCGTGGTAGCCGGCCAGCGGCACCTCCGAGGTGCCCACCAGGTAGAGGTCGTCGGCCTCCACGCGGTAGACCTCGTCGGCGTGGGCGCCCAGGAACCCGGTGCCGGCCATCACCTCGGGGCGC
>NZ_LZLU01000016.1:0-69607 GCF_001673415.1 Mycobacterium sp. 1165196.3
GGCCTTCGTCGTCGCGGACCACGAGTGCGTGTGCGGGCCCGGTGATGGTGATGACACCCCGATGATGTGACCGGTGATGGTAGGGACAGAGCAGCACCAGGTTGGCTAGTTCGGTGGGGCCGCCGTCTTCCCAGTGCCGCAGGTGATGGGCGTGCAGACCGCGGGTGGCACCACAACCCGGCACCACACAGGTGCGGTCGCGATACTCGAGCGCGCGGCGCAGCCGCCGGTTGATCACCCGCGTGGCCCGCCCGGCACCGATGACCTCGCCGCGGCGTTCGAACCAGACCTCACCGGTGGCATCACAAGTGAGATAGCGGCGGTCGGCATCGGTAAGCAGCGGACCCAGATGCAGCGCCGCGGTGGGTTTTTCCACGTCGAGGTGCACCACCACGGTGGTGTGCTGTCCGTGCGGGCGCCGCGCCGCCTCGGCGTCCCAGCCGGTCTCGATCAGGCGCATGAATGCCTCGACGGTGCCCGGCACCGGGGGCCGCTGATCCGAAGCGCCGTCGCCGTTGTCGCGATCGTGTTTCCACTCGGCGATCACCGCCTCACGATGCGACGCCAACGCCGCGTCGAACTTCGCCGCATCGGGGTGCGGAAGCGTGATCCGGTAACAGCTGCCCTGCTCGGTGCTGGTCGCGGTGAATGAGCGCTCAAGCTGGGGCCGGGGCTCGGGGTCCGGTCGCGGTTCCAGCTTGACCGCGGTACGCAACTGGTTCACCGTGGCCACCGCGGCAAGCTCGGCGTAATGCTCATCAGAACCCTCGCCAGCCCGCGCCGCGATCACCCCAACCTGGTCCAGCGACAGCCGACCCTCCCGCATGCCCTGAGCGCAGCGCGGAAACTCCTCCAGCCGGCTCGCAATGGTGGCGATCGTGCGCGCATTCCCCGACGAACACCCCATCTTCCAAGCCACCAACGCCGGCACCGACCGCGCCCCGGTCATCCCGCACAACTCGTCGCGATCGATCTCGGCCACGATCTCCACGACGCGCCCATCAATCGCATTACGCTGACCCGTCAGCTCCGCCAGTTCATCGAAGAGCTCCCCGAGACGTTCCTTCGGGGACGCTTCGACGCTGGCGGCAGTCGCGGTCGGGGACATGACGCCATCATCACAGCCACCACCGACAAAAACGGTCTCCCCCCATTCCGCGGCCCCAATGTGTGTGCGCAGAAACCCCTATGAGATCTCCGGTTCCCACCGCGGGTCGCGGCCAAGGCGTGCCAAAAGCTTTGTCTGCGCATCGCTCTCATCGCCGACCGGGACCGGCGCATCGAACATCCCGGACGCGGCCAAGGCCTGCGCACCTTCCGGAAGGCCGGCGCAGAACAGCTCACACCACGCCGGGTCCAGGGCGTCATCGGCGCGCCAGGTGCAGAACGGCAATGTCATCCATCGCCGGAAGATCCGGGCACCTGCAACGTCAGCTCGACCGGACAGCACAGCGCGCCATGCTGATTGGTCACCCGGATTTCGACATCGACCAGGCAGCGCGGCGGCTCCACCGAGGTGTCCCGGCGCTTCGCCACGGCCCGCCCCCGGCCGATCATCGTGTCGCCGGCATACACCGGCGCGGCCAGTCGCATGGACCGGCGCACCACGCGCGAGCGCGGCCCCGCCCAGTCGGTCGCGACGCGGTCGGCGAACCCGGCCAGGTGCATCGTGTTGACGTAAATCGTCGGATTACCCTGCGCCTGAGCGTATTTCGGGTCGAAATGGCCGGGGAAGTAATCCCACGTTGCCCCGGCGTTCTCCACCACCCGCTGGTAGCTGATGTGGTCGATCACTTCCGGCAAGTCGACGGGAACGGAGATCATCGCCCAGTCCAGGCCGTCGCCGGTCACGACGCGGGCCCGGGGGTGAAGCGGAACAAGGTATTGCGATTGGTGGCGACCACGACGTTGTCTTGGCGGCGATAGGTCTCCAGCGTCTCGACGAAATGGCCGACGCCCAGTCGCGTCCGCTTTTCCGGTGATACCGAGACCAGCTCGTCGACTGCGGTCAGCACGTCGCCTTCGACGATGGGCTCGGGGAACTCAACCTCGTTGGCGGCGTTGATAAATGTAGTACCGGGCAGCGGCACCCGCAGGGCAATCAACGAAGCGGTGCCTCTTCCCCCGGGTTGCCAGGGCGGTGCGATCAGCCAGCCCATCAACAGCGCGGGCGGCGCGAGTAATCCTCCCCACTGCCGCCGGGCGAACTCGGGGTCCCAGTATGAGCGATTACCGTCGCGCACCATCGCAGCGAACAACTGGATGCGTGCGGCGCTGACCGCGGTTCCCGCGACGCGGGGCTCGCTTCGCGCGCCGACCATCCGCAGCGCATCGTCGTAGGTGCCGAAGGCCAGCCGCTGACCGAAATCCTGATCCACGTATCGGTGCCACTCACATAACGAGGGGGTGGCGACTCGGGACGGAATCCCACTGCAAGGCACGCGAAGTGAAGTACCAGCCGCCCCGCTCGTAGATCAATGTGTCGTGGAAGGTCCCAGTGGCCCGCAGCGTGGTGTCGCCATAAATCGCGGCGAAAAGCACAGCGACACAGTGCTGAGTCGCGTTGACCCCGTCGACGCTGATCTCATGATCGACCGTGACCAGTCGTTGACCGTCGCCACCGTCGAAGGCCGACCGCAGGTCGCTGAAAAGCTCACCGTCGCGGGTATAGCTGGCACCCGAATGACGGAAGGTGGAGACCCAGCGGTCGCGATCGCCGTCGGAGTAGGCCCGATTGTGCCGGGCGTTCAGATCCAGGATGGCAGCGCGTCCGGTGGCGGCTTGCAGCATTTGCTGTTCTTGATAGGTCATGGTCATCGCTTCCAGCCTCTCTGGAGAAATCACTGCCGACAATGGGCTGAGGGGACGTTAATGCAACTCGTCGACTATTACGTGACATTAACGGAACCTAACGGCGAACGACATACCCACTACTTTCACGATCCCAGGCCCCCGGACTGACGCCGCGTTCGCGCAATAAATCTTTGCGTATCCGGCCCATCACGTTCTTCGGCAGTTCGCTCACGGTCTCCACGAATCGCGGCACGCAGAAGTAGGGCATGCGGGCCGAGCAGAAGTCGAGCAGTTCCGCGAAATCCAGTGTGGCGCCGGGCCGCAGCGTGACGACTACCAGGACGTCGTCCTCGCCCAAATCGCTCGGCACGCCGACCGCGGCGGCCTCGGCCACGGCGGGATGACTGGCGACAACGGCCTCCACCTCGACCGAAGAGATATTCTCACCGCGCCGGCGCAACGCATCCTTGATTCGGTCCACATAGGTCAGATTCTGGTCGCGATCGAGGCGCCCGAGATCGCCGGTGCGAAACCATTCCGGATGCGGCTTTATCTGCGAATCCGCGCCGACGTAGCCCACGCTCATCACGTGCGGATACCTGGGCCGACAGGCGATTTCACCCACGGAGTCGGCGGGCAGTGGATTGCCATGCTCGTCGAGGATCCGCACCTCGAAATCGGGATTCGGCCGGCCCGAAGTCCCGGGAACCCCGTCCTCGGCGACCGACTTGAGGGCGATGGGAAAAGCCTCGGTGAGCCCATACATCGTGACAATGCGGCAGCCGTAACGCTTTTCGATGTCGCGGTAGGAGTTTGCGTCGATCGGCGCGGCGGAGATGAACCGTAGCGGCAGCCGTGTGTCATCCGGATCCGCGGGCAGATTCCGCAGCATCGAGACCATCGCCCCGGCACCGGCGAACCCGACGGCGCCGCGGGCGCGTATGTCGTCCCACACCTCGCCGGGGTGAAAAGACCCGGCCAGCAACGTCGTTGCGCCGACCAGCATGGGCGCCAGGATGCTGGGTGCCGCACTGAGGTGAAACAACGGCATCGCCGTCCACAACACCTCGCCCTCGCGTAATTGCCAGGCCGATGAGACGGTGGCTGCCACGGAAAACAGGTAGTGCCATGTCGTGGCGACCGCTTTGGACGGGCCGGTGGTGCCCGAGGTGTAGAACAGGCAGGCGAGGTCGTCCGCCTCGCCCGGGTCATCGACCGACGCGTCGCCGGCGTGTTGTCTCAACGTCGCGGTCAGTGAGTCACCTTGCACCACAATGTTCGTCAGGCTCTCCGCCGCGTCGGCGACCTCGGCGGCGCGGGGCCGGTGTTCGGCGTCGGTCAGCATCACCTTGGCGTGTGACAGCCGCAGGGCGTGCAACAGGAAGTCGCCTTTGTTCGCGGCATTGATCGCCGCGCTCACCGCACCGATCCGCGCCGCGCCCAGCCAGAAGTAGACCCATTCCGGACACGTGCCGGTGAACAACGCGATGCGGTCACCCCGTCCGACTCCCAACTCGCTCAACACCTTTGCCGCCGCACACGACCGCTGGCGCATCTGCTCGAAGGTCACGTCGACGCCGGCGATCGACATCATCACCCGGTCGGGGTACTGCCGCGCGCGGCGGTCGAGCACGGCCGGCACGGTGAAGCGGTCGACGCCGTAATCGGCGGGCCGCACGGACCCCACGCGGTCAGCGCACATCGGTCTGTGTGGCTCTGGTCAAGCTTTGGCGGCCGCCGGGTCGGGCTCGCCGTCGGCGCCGTAACCGAAGTCGGAGGGCGACGGTTGCTCCCCCGGGTAGAAGCGGTGGGCCCACCGACGCAGGGCCGCGTAGTCGTGTGCCTCTTCGGGCGCCAGGTTGGGCTTCTCCAGGTATTTCATGTTCTCCCAGGTGAAGAAGTCCTGTTTGATGACCTCTTGCTGCAATGCCAGGAACCGGGCGGCACGTCCGGTGGGCACGTCACCGCTGTCGCCCGGTTCACGCACGGAAGCCTGCGTGTAGAAGTAATCGGTGTAGTCCTCGTCGACCGGGGTCTGCCCGGTCACCTCGATAGTCGCCACCAGCTCGCTGGGGAACCGGACGATGCCGAGGCCCAGCGAGTAGTTGTCGTAGATGATCTTGGCGTCGACCGGCCCGTCGGGTGTCAACCAGGTCGAGCCGCGGCCGCCGCCGAAGTGGGCGTTGACGGTGGCGTGCAGGTGATAACCGGCCACCTCGAACGACGCCGTCGTGGCCGGGTTGGCGGCCTTGTGCACGTACTGAACGTGATAGGGGTCGGCGGCGTTTTCGATGATCATCTGCGGGTGCACCTTGACCCGGTTCAGCATCTGGCTGTGCGGGTGCAGCGGGTAGTACTCGTTGGTTTCCAGTTCCGGCAGCACCGGCGGCTGCCAGTACGGCGCCCGCCCGTGGCGCTCGTGCCAGGCCAGGATGAAGCCGTACCATTCCATGCTCGGATAGGTCCGGATGCGGACGTTGTTCTTGCAGCCGATCTTGCTGTAGGGAATCAGCGCGTTGGTTCCATCGCCGCGCCACTGCCAGCCGTGCCAGGGGCAGACGATGTTCTCGCCTTCCACGGTGCCGCCGACCCCCAGGTTGGCGCCGAGGTGCTGACAGTAGGCCTCCATCACGTGAACCTGGCCCGACTCCGTGCGGAACAGCACCAACTCCTCGCCGAAGTAGTGCGCGCGCCTGACCTGGCCGGGAGCCAGGTCGCTTCCGAAGGCGACGATGAACCAGCCCGTCGGGAAACGGTAGGTCGACAGCGCGATGCCACCCGGTCCGAACTCCCGTTCCGAGGGGTCTGACTCTGGAATCGTATTCGTCACGAGCACTCCGTTTCCCACGCGGCCGGGCGCATCAGGGCCGCTCTTAACTCACCGCGTTTCGACGACTAAGGTCTATTTTTACTATTTTAGACATTGAACGTCAACGCGCCGCCGCCCGGGCGTGGCGTGGCGTCGGAGCCAATGGGGGTTCGCATGACGGCCGCTGCGGTGGACCTTTCCGATTTCGCGTTGTGGCGTAACGGTTTTCCCGACGAACTGTTCGCCGAGTTGCGGCGTACCAGGCCGCTGTTTCGGCACGACCTGACGCCGGGCGTCGCCGACACCGTCCAGCGCCAATTCTGGGTCGCCACCAAACACCGGCATGCGGTCCGCCTGCATCGCGACACCGACTCGTTCACCGCGGCCGACGGCCCGCTCATTCAACCGGTCGCCATGTTCTCGGCATCCCCGACGATCATCACGCTGGATCCGCCGGACCTGAACAAGCGCCGCAAGCTGATCTCCAACGCCTTCAACCCGCGTGCGATCGCCAAGCTGGAGAACGGGATCCGGGCGCGCGCCGCGCGGATGATCGACGGCCTGCTCGCGCGGGGCGGTGGGGACTGGATCTCCGACGTTGCCGACGCGCTACCGATGACGGTCATCGGCGACATCATCGGCATCCCCGAGGAGGACCGGCCGCGGATCTTCGAGCTGTTCGACCGCATCCTGAAGGCGCTTGCGCCCGAGGAGCACCCGAGCGGGCACGTCGAAACCGAGCTCTTCGCCTCGGTCTTCGAGTACGCGATGGAGCTCACCGCCGAAAAGCGGCGCAATCCCACCGACGACATCTGGAGCACGCTGGCGTCCGCGGTGATCACCGGCGACGACGGCGAGCAGTTCAGCCTGCCCGAAAACGAACTCGAGTTCTTCTTCTTCGTGCTGGCCTTCGCCGGCAGCGACACCACCAAGAACGCGCTGGCCATCGGGCTGCAGGCGTTGGTCGCCAACCCCGAGCAGATGGAACGCTATCGCGAGCGGGAAGACCTGCGGGCCAGCGCGGTCGAGGAGGTGTTGCGCTGGGCGTCACCGGTGGCGTACTGGACGCGCACCGCCAAGGTCGACGTCGAGATGGACGGCCAGCACATCGCCAAGGGCGAACGCGTGGTGTCGACGCTGCGTTCGGCCAACCGCGACGAGGAGGTGTTCTCCTCGCCGTTCACCTTCGACATCGGCCGACAGCCCAACCCGCACGTGGCGTTCGGCGGCGGCGGACCCCACCACTGCCTGGGCGCGATGCTGGCCCGGGCCGAACTGCGCGCGGTCCTCGACGAGCTGCTGCTGCGCTGCGACGACATCGAGATCGGTCCGGCGAAGGTGGCCCATCCGAATCTGACCACCAACATGTCGATCTACGACGAGATGGCCATCTCGCTGACCGAGCGGCGCTGAATCACTTACGCGCGAAAGCTCAGTCGACCAACCGCAGCGCGGCCTTGGGACATTGGTCCACCGCGGCCCGCACATCGATCTCCAGACGCGGCGGCACCGGGCCGTCCGCGATCTGCACGACGTCCTCGTCGCCCAGCTCGAACACTTCCGGCGCAAGCGATTCGCAGAAGCCATTGGCCTCGCACAAGTTCTCATCGACCGTAACGCGCATCAGCTGCCCTCCACTTCTCATAGGCCCTTGGGTCGGGTCCCGATCACCCCGCCGGTCGCCAGGCGGGTCAGGTCTTCGTCGGTCAGCCCGCACCTTTCGCGCAGGACCTCCTCATTGTGCTCGCCCAGCTTCGGCGGCGGCCGCAGCAGCCACCGCTGCTGGCCGGCGAGCCGGGCGAACGGCGGGCAGGGGTAGAGCCCCAGCCCGGTGCTCGAATGATGCAATGCCTCGAAAAAGCCGCGCTCGCGCAGTTGGGGGTTGTCGGTGACCAGCGACGGCGACACCACCGGCGCTGCGGGAATTCCCGCGCCCGCCAACAGCTCCACCGCCGCATCGCGTGGCCGCCCGATGAACCAGTCCGCCAGCCGGGCATCGATGTCGTCGGCTCGACGGTGCCGCCCGGCGATCGTGGACAGCTCCTCGTCGTCGCACCACACCGGTCGGTCCATCAACGCCACCAGCGCCCACCACTGCGCGTCGTCGCGAACGGTGATCGCGATCCAGTCGTCGGGTCCGGCGCACCGGTAGATGTTCTGGATCGCCGTACCATGACCGCGGTTGCCGCGACGGCTCAACGTCACCCCGAACACTTCGGACTCGATCGCCTGAATCGCGGTGGCGTTGAGCACGGTTTCCAGCATCGGCAGCTCGACCAGCTGGCCGGTCTGAGTGCGTTCGGCGAAGTTCAGCGCGGCCAGCACGGCGAACGCGGCGTGCACACCGGCCAGCGGATCGCAGGCCCCGCGCGGTGTCACCGGGGGCGCGTCGGGCAGGCCGGTCACCCAGGCCAGGCCGGCGATCTGTTCCATGGTGGGCGCGAACCCGACGCGTTCGCGCCACGGCCCCTCGACGCCGAACGCCGGCATCCGGGCGAACACCAGTTTCGGGTTGACCTTGCGCAGCACGTCGTCGGTCAGCCCGAATTGCTCCATCACCCGCGGCGAGAAGTTCTCGATCACCACGTCGGCGCCGGCGACCAGCTCGGTGAACAGACCGTGGCCCCGCTCGGACCCCAAATCCAGTGTGACCGAACGCTTGTTGGTGTTCATCGCGTGGAACACCCAGCCGTACTCCCACCAGTCGTCCACGTCGGTGCGCATCCCGCCCGAATACCGGATGCCGTCGGGACGCTGGATCGACTCGATCTTGACGACGTCGGCGCCGAAGGCGGCCAGCAGGTGGGTTGCGGCGGGCCCGGCCCAGAAGGCGGTCAGGTCGACGACGCGGACACCGGCCAGCGGCAGCCCGTCGGGCTCCGGCTCCGCTTCGAATTGCGAACGGCGCCAGGGGGACTCGCTATCCCCCTCGCCGACGAGGGGCGTATCACCCACGGGTCTGGGTGCGCAGGCCGCCATCAGCCAGGGCGGCCGCGGCTGATCGAACCCGACGGGGTTGGCGACGAAGACTTCGCGCTCGCGCACGTACTCCAGCTCCCGGATGGTGGCACCGTTGCCCAGCGCCGCGATCGGCAGCCGGAACAGCTGTCCGAGTTCGACGATCTCCGCGACGGTCCGTTCGGCCAGCCAGGGACGGATCTGTTCGCGGATCAGGTCGCGGTATTGCCACCGGCCGATCTGAAACCGCAGCTGTTCGATCTCCTCCAGCTGCGGACATTCCACCATCGCGGCGAAATCGAGCCACTGTTGACCGGTGACCATGGTGATCCCGACGTAGCCGTCCTTGGCGGGTTCGATCGAGGGGACCTCGGTGGTGCGCCCGATCGGCGGGACGCACAGCAGCTGGGAATGCAGCCATTCGCTGCTCTGCATCGTGGTCAGCGCTTCCAGCATGGACAGGTCTAGGTGCTCGCCGGGACCGCCGCGCTCGACGCGGCGCCGGACGGCCAGGGTGCCGAAGGCGGCGAACACGCCGCCCATGTACTCGCCGAGATCGCCGCCGATGGCGATCGGCGGACCGGCGGGGTCGCCGCGGAAGCCGGGCGAGCCGGCCCACGCCTGCAAGGTGAACTCGGTGGCGGCCCGGTCCGCGTAAGGTCCGGTCCAGCCGAAGTCGGAGATGGTGACGATGATCGCCCGCGGCGAGTGTTCCAGCAGTCGTTCCGGGTCGATGCCCAGCGCCGCGGCGCGCGCCCGGCCGGCGGTGACGACGATGACGTCGGCGCCGGCCAGTTCGTCGCGGTAGCGCTGTGAGTCCGGAGCGAACGTCATGCTGCGCTTGCCCGCGTTGAGGTAGCTGAAGAACGGGGCGGCGCGCCCCTGGGCAAGCGGGGACCCGCTGGCGGTGTAGCTCCGCAACGAATCCCCTTGCGGCGGCTCGATTTTGCGCACCTGCGCGCCGGCGTCGAGCAGCAGCTTCCCGCAGTAGCTGCCCGCTATCCGGTCACTGATCTCGACGACACGCAAATCGTGTAGCGGTGTCGGCCGGCTGTCGGCCCGCTCGCTCAATTACACCCGCCCTTCCGATCGGCATGCGACCAGAGAAGCTATTTATATCATTACTGTTAAAATAGCTAAGCCAGCGAGTTGCTTGTGTTTTGAGGATCGGATGACCGCCTTGGGAATTGGCCCCGACGCCCGGCGCCGGCTGTCGGCGCCGCGGATCGCCGAAATCGTAGCCGACGAGTTGCGCCGTCAGATCATCGACGGTGAACTCGCGGACGGTGATCTCTTGCCACGTCAAGAAGTGCTCGTCGAACAATTCAATGTGAGCTTGGTGTCGCTGCGCGAAGCCCTGCGAATTCTGGAGACCGAGGGGCTGGTTTCGGTGCGGCGGGGCAACCGTGGCGGCGCCGTCGTGCACGCCCCGGCCAAGACCAGCGCCGCCTACATGCTCGGGTTGTTGTTACAGAGCGAGTCCGTGGAGCTCGCCGACCTCGGCATGGCCCTGCAGGAACTCGAGCCCGCCTGCGCCGCCCTGGCCGCTCGCCGGCCGGACCGGGCGAGCACCTTGGTACCCGAACTCACCCGGATCAACGAGTCGATGGCCGAAAACCTGGACGATGGAAGGCTTTTCACCGAAATCGGGCGCGAGTTCCATGACCACGTCGTGCGCGGTTGCGGCAATCACACGATCATCGCGGTCGTCGGCAGCCTCGAGACACTGTGGAGCAGCCACGAACGACAGTGGGCCGACGAGAGCGCGTCCCGCGGCACCTACCCGTCGCTTACTCAGCGCCGCGCGGTGCTCAACACCCACGTCAAGCTCACCGAGACGATCGCCGAGGGCAACGTCGATCGGGCTCGCCGCATTGCGGGCCGGCACCTGGCCGACACGCAGACCTACGTCCTGTCCGGTCAGCACGACCAGCGTATCTACGCGCTCTCCCCGCAGGCGTTGTCGCGGCCGCGAGACATTCGGCACTCCTGAAGGGCGGCCTGCACGGTCATGCGAACCGCATTGGTCACCGGCGGTAGCGGCGGGATCGGAAAGGGCTGCGCCCGCAAGCTGGTTGAGCGCGGTTACGACGTGGTCCTCTCGGCGCGCCGCGAGGCCACGCTGCGGGCCGCCGCCGAGGAGATCGGTGCCCGCCACATCGTCGCCGACGCGTCCGACCCGAGCAACTTTTCCGCTGCCATAAGCACATTGGAGGCGATCGATCTCGTCGTTCACGCCGCCGGCGCGCTCGGGGGTACCTACGCACGCAAGCAGACCTTCGAGCAGTGGCAGGCCATCATGTCGGCCAACCTGGATTCGTGCTTCGTGGTGACCTCGGCGGTCCTGCCGAAGATGTCGGCGGGCTCGCGGCTGGTGTTCATCTCGTCGTCGGCCGCACACGAGCCGATGCCGGCCCGCACCGCCTACTCCGCGTCGAAGGCCGGGATGAACGCGTTCGCGCGAGCCCTGGCGCTCGAGGTCGACCGCGACGGCATCAGCGTGCATATCGTCACGCCGGGCCCGGTGGCCACCGAGATGCTGCAGGACGTCCCCTTCGAGATGTATGCGATTCAGGTGGCGGACGTCGCCGAGGCGGTCGCCTGGCTGGACACCGTCGACCCGTCGGTCGATCTGCCGGAGATCCGGCTGTCGGCCGTGGAGCGTGGCCCGTTCGCGCGACCGCCGGTCGTGCCGACCGAAGCCCGGCGCCGCGCGAAACGCGGCTGAGGCCTACGGCGCCGGAAAGGCTTTGATCACCGATTCGCCGAACTCGTGCAAGGACTCCGGGGCGGCGAAGTCGGCGAACCATACGTAGAACCGCTCTACCCGCTGGGCGGCCAAACCAGTGAAGTGTCCGATCAGCTCGTCGGCGTCGCCGCAGACCAGCCCCGATCCGAGGTTGCCGAATCGCCGGATGCTGACCTCGCGCACGCTATCGGGATCACCACCGGACCGCACGAAGCCGATCATCTGCTGAATCGACATCCGGGCCGTCCCCGCGGCCCCGGCGAGCTTCGGCAGCCGGTCGAGCTGGTGCGCCGGTAGATTCCACCAATCCGCGTGCTTGCGAACGAGTTCCATCATCATGGGTCCACTCCCACCCAGGACCAGCGGTATCGGGTGAGATCTCGGCGGCGCCTGCGGGGCCGGGCCGTTTCGCTCGTCGCCGTCGCCCCAGTACTGCTTGAGCAATCTCAGATGCCGGCCGAGTTGCTCGACCCTCGCCCGCGGATCCTGTTGGCCGACATCAAATCTGGTGAACTCCGACGGCCATGATCCCGCGCCGAGGCCCAGCTCGAACCTGCCCTCCGACGCCTCGGACAACGTGACGGCCTGTTTGGCGAGCACGGCAGGGTGCCGAAACGCGTCGCACAGCACCAGATGCCCGATCCGCAAGCGCTCGGTCTTGGCCGCCACCCAGGTGGCAATGCCCATTGCCTCCCAGATGCTTTCGTCGGGCAGCCCGGGCGCCTCCAGGTGATCGATGAAGGCGATTCCATCGAAACCGCTGGCCTCGGCCTGATGTGCCCGGTCCGCAATGCCGGCCGCCGACAATCTCACCTGGGGCAGGAACAGATACCACTCGGCCACGTGCCACCTCTACGTCGGATCCGTGCGATTGCGACGGCACGGCTAGTTTATTATCTTTACTATGTTAGAGGTCTTATGGATGTCGGGCTGAACTCGGAGCAGCTGTCGCTGCGCGACACCGTACGCGACATATTACGTACGGAGTGTCCACCCGATGCCGCGCGTCAAGCGATCACCGACCCCGAGCGGTGGCGCACGCTGTGGAAGACGGTCGTCGACCTCGGCTGGACCGAGCTGGCCGCCCCGGGCGTCGGTGACTACGGACCGGTCGAGCTGGCCCTGGTTCTCGAGGAATGCGGTGCGGCGCTGGCCCCAATTCCGTTGTTGGGCAGCATAGGTCTGGCCGCGGGCCTGCTGCGCAACACCGGACTCGACGCGGTGCTGACCGACATCGCCGGCGGTGTCGTGGCCACCCTGGCGGTTCACGCCCACGGATCCCGACTGCCCGGTGCGCCCATGACACTGCGCCAAGGACGCCTGCGCGGCACGGCGATTGCCGTCCCCAACCTGTCGCGCGCCGAGCTCGTCGTCACGCTGGCCCGCTGCGACGACGGTGACACCGTGGCGGCGGTCGCGCGCTGCGGCGACGGCGTCACCGCGGTGCCGGCGGCCGAATCGACCGATCCCGCCCACCCGTTGGCCGGCGTCGAGATCGACGCCGAGCCCGTCGCGGTGGCGCCCGCCGACCTCGATTCGGCATTGACGGCGCCCTGGGTGGCCGCGGCCGCCGACCTGCTGGGCGTGGCGAGCGCCGCGCTGCACCGCTCGGTCGAGTACGCGAAGTCACGGCGCCAGTTCGGCCAGCCGATTGGTGCGTTCCAGGGCATCAAACACGCACTGGCGGACAACTACGTCAGCATCGAACGCGCCCGCAGCCTGACCTACGCCGCGGCGGCGCGCCTTGCCGAACCGGACACGCCCTCGACCGACATGTGGACCGCCGCGGCGTTGGCCAAGGCGGCGGCCAACGATGCGGCGGCCAGTTGCACGCGCACGGCCGTTCAGGTGCACGGCGCCCTGGGGCAGACCTGGGAGCACGACGCCCACCTCTACGTCAGGCGCGCCTGGCAGGGCGCCGCCCTGCTAGGCGACAGCCGCGCCCTGTATTACGAGGTGGGCCGCCGATTCTGTGGGGGTGCCGCGTGAGTCGCACCGGCGACGATGCAGCGGGGGCACGCCCCCACAAGTGGGAGGTACCCCCGCCCGCTTGCGGGGGACGCCGCGACGAGGAGGAGCGGTGCCGGTGAGTGTCGTGGTGGACGAATTCGGCGCGTGGCTGGCGGAGTTTCTGCCCGACGACTACTACGCGAACTATCGGCAATACCGCTGGGATCTGAGTTTGCGGCGCGATTACCAGCGGGCCTCATTCGAGGCCGGGTGGTTGCAGCCGACCTGGCCCCGCGAGCACGGCGGCCGATCGCTGGGCCTGCGCGACGCCATGGAGGTCCGAATCGAGGCGGCACTGCGGTCGGCACCCAAGCTCCCCAACATCGCGGGGCCCGGCGTCGCCGCGCCGGGCATCCGGCAATTCGGCACACCCGCCCAGATCGAGCGTCTGCTCGTCCCGCTGCTGCGGGGCGACGAGTGGTGGGCGCTGGGCATGTCCGAGCCCGAAGCGGGGTCGGATTTCGCCGGCCTGCGCACCCGCGCGGTGCGCGAGGGCGACGTGTTCCGGGTCAACGGCCACAAGATCTGGACCACCCAGGCGCACCTGTCGCGGTGGTGCACCCTCTACGCCCGCACCGATCCGGACGCGCCGAAACACCGTGGCATCTCGTGCCTCATCCTCGACCTGCAGTCGCCCGGGGTCAGGATCGAACCCATCCGGATGTCGTCGATCTCCGATGAGACGTTCTGCGAGGTCTTCCTCGACGACGTCGCAGTGCCGGCGGAGAACCTGTTGGGACCGCTCAACGGCGGCTGGCACGTCGCCATGTCGTCGCTGCACCACGAACGCCAGATGATCTGGATCATGAACTGGGTTGAGATCAAACGCGGGCTCGACTCGGTGCGCGACGCCGCGGACTCGAGCCACGACGCCTACGCCGAACTCGGTGCACTGCTGGCAGACGCCGAAGCATTGCGGGCCACCGGTTACCGCGCCCTGGGCAACGAACTGGCGGGCCGGCCCAGCCCGGAAGCCGACACCATGAAACTGCTCGGATCGCTGACCTTACAGCGGGTTTGGGAACTCAGTGCGGCCGCGGCGGGCCCGGAATCGGCCACCGACCCGGATCTGCTGTTCGAACGCCAGGACGCGCTGGCCGCGACCATTTACGGCGGGACGTCGGAGGTCCAGCGCAACATCATCGCCGAGCGCCTGCTCGGGCTGCCGAAGGGATGACGACAATGGATTACGACCTCGGCGACGACGCCGGGCAACTGCGCAGCCACCTGCGCGAGCTGGTTGCCAACCACATCCCCGCCGACTTTCTGGGCGCCTGCACCGAAAACCCGCAGGACCTCGCCACCACCGAGACGTTCTGCAAGCTGCTGGCCACCGAGGGGCTGCTGGCGTTGGCGTGGCCGAAAGAGCATGGCGGCGGTGGTGGTTCGGTCTGGCAGCAGACGGTCCTGCGCGAGGAGATGTGGGCGCAGCACGAGCCGCGCGGTCCGCAGTACATGGGGATCAACTGGGTCGGGCCCGCGCTCATGCGGTACGGGACGGCCGAACAAAAGGCCAAGCACCTGGCGGCCATCGCCTCCGGGGACGTGATCTGGTGCCAGGGCTTTTCCGAGCCGGAGGCCGGCACCGACCTGGTGTCGTTGCGCACCCGCGCCGTTGCCGACGGCGACGGGTGGCGCATCACCGGCCAGAAGGTGTGGACGTCGTACGCGCTGATGGCGTCCTGGTGCGTGCTGGCGGCCTGCACCGATCCCGAAGCCCCAAAGCACAAGCGGCTCACCCTTTTTCTCATTCCGATGGACCGGGCCGGATTCACGGTCCGGCCGATCCCGTCGATGCTGGGACCGCACCACCTCAACGAGATGTTCCTGGACGACGTGCAGGCGTATCCCGGCGACGTGCTCGGCGAGGTCGGCGACGGCTGGCGGGTGATGCGCGAAGCCCTGGCGTTCGAGCGGGTGGGCATCGCGCGCTACGCGCGCTGCGAATCGCTGCTCGAACGGATGCGCGCCCAACTCGGCGACGACTGGGACCAGCTTCCCGAAACGATCCGCACCCGCTGGGTGCGCGCCCTCGTCGACCTGCGGGTCGCCCGGTTGCTGGCCTATCGCGCCGTGTCACTGCAGGACGATCCGGCGGCCGGGGCGGCCGCCAGCGCCGCACGCATCATCACCACCACGTGCGATCAACTCGTCGCCGAGCTGCTGTTCGACGTGCTGGGCCCCACGGCGCTGGACAGCGGAACCTCCGCGGCGCTGCACGGAGCGATCGAAGACCATTGGCGTTACGCGCAGGCGGCCACGGTGGCATCGGGCACCATCGAGGTCCAACGCATGCTGGTGGCACGAGACGTATTGGGAGAACACAGGTGAAAACCGATCTGCCGCAAGACATCAGCGATTTCGCGGCCGTCGCGGGTAAGCGTTTGACCCGATTGGGCGGACCGCCGGCCGCGCTGCGCGCCGAGACCGACGACACCATCCGGAATGCGGCGCGCACCGCGCTCAACGACGTCGGTGCCTTCGAGCTCGACGTGCGCTCGGAGCCGGACGACCTGCTGGCCGCGGCGGTGCTGTGTCAGGCCGCCGGCGCCACCGTGCTCCCCTATCCGTTGGTGGAGGAGCTGCTGGCGATCGACGGCGCACGCCTGACCCTGGTCAATCCGAAAGCCCCGCGCATCGACCACGGCGATCTGGCCGGTGAGTGGGTCGCCGCGGACCTGGACGGCAATCGCTACCGGCCCCAGCCGGGGTCGCGGACCGGCGCCAAGCTGGGGCCATTCCTGGTTCCGGCCACCCTGAGCGCACCCGATGCAAGCGTGCCCGCCGGTGACGTTAACCTTCATCTCGTGCTGGGATCATGGCGGATTCTGGGAGCGGTGCAGCAATCGCTGCGGGTGGTCACGGAGCACGTGCGCGCCCGGATCCAGTTCGGCAAGCCGCTCGCCGACTTCCAGGCCGTCAGGTTCGCCGTCGCCGATGCCGCCGTCGCGGTCCGCGGACTGCACGAACTCGCGAAGTTCACCATCTGCCGGCCGGAATCGCTTGCTGCACAGATCCATTCGGCCGACGCCCTGATTCTTCGGCTCAAGGCCGCAGACACGGCACGACAGGTGATGCGCACGTCGCACCAGTTACTCGGCGCCCTGGGTTTCTGCGACGAGTCCGACGTCAGCGTCCTCGACCGGCACACCCAGCCGCTGATCCGGTTGCCGCTAGGCACCGAGGAACTGGCCTTGCGCCTGATCCCCTGCGTCTCGGACGGGTCCTTCGAGACGCTGTTCAGTGAGCCGGTATCGGCATGACCCGCGCCGGTGACGATGCAGCGGCGGCACGCCCCCACATGTGGGAGGTACCCCCGCCCGCTTGCGGAGGAGAGCGGCGCAGATGAGCCAATCCCCCGCCGCCGCGGTGACGCCCAATCCGTTCGCTGAGGGCATCCCGTTCGGGGTAAAACTGCGGCAGCTGGCCGAAGAACGGCGCGACGATTCGGCCGTGACGATCGTCGCGCTCGACGGCAGCGCGGCCTCGCTGACCTTCGGTGAACTCGATGCCCGCGCCAACCAGTGGGGTCGTGCGCTGGCCGGCCGCGGCGCGCAAACGGGTTCACTTGTAGCACTGGCCATTCCGAACTCCCAGCATCTGGTGCTGGCGACGCTGGGATGCTGGAAGATCGGCGCGGTGCCCGTCCCCATGCACTGGGATCTTCCCGAGTGGGAACGCGACCGGGTGCGCGACGTCATCAACCCCGCCGTGGTCGTCGACGAACAGAGCCGCTGGGAACTCGACGCTAACGCGGCCGGCGAACCCGATGGCGCCTTGCCGGTCGCCGTCTCCCCCACCGCCAACGGGATCTGCAGCAGCGGGTCTACCGGCGTGCCCAAGGTGATCCTCAACCTGGCGCCCTCGCTGTGGATCCCGCAACAGGGCGAACCGTTCCTGTCGAACTGGACACCGGTGGCCCAGCCGCAGACCATCATGGTGCCCGCGCCGATGTATCACACCAACGGCTTCGCCACCTTCCTGATGATGCTGGGTGGCGACCATCTGGTGATACTCGAAAAGTTCGATGCGGCACTGGTTCTCGATGTCATCGAGCGGTTCCGGATCACCAACTTCACCGCCACGCCCACCATGCTGGCGCGCATCGCGGCCCGACCCGACGTGCGGCAGCGAGACCTGTCCAGCATCGTGTTCATCCTGCAGGGCGCCGCGGTGATGCCGCCGTCGCTGTTGCACACCTGGTTCGATCTGCTCAGTCCCGAGCAGATCGTGACGGCATACGGCATGACCGAAAACCTCGGGCTCACCGCGCTGCGCGGCGACGAATGGCTAGCCCACCCGGGCAGTGTGGGCCGCGGATTCCGGGACACCGAGATCCGGATTCTGGACGCCGACAAGCGACCGCTGGGTCCCGGCGAAGACGGTGAGGTGTACCTGCGGGCGCCGATGAGCGCCGGATACCGCTATCTGGGCGGAGCGCCGCCGCTGCCGTCGACCGAGGACGGGTTCCGCTCCGCCGGCGACATCGGCCACCTGGACGAGGACGGCTACCTCTACATCGTCGACCGCCGCGTCGACATGATCGTCAGCGGCGGCGCCAACGTCTTTCCGGCCGAAGTCGAGTCGGCGCTCGCCGGCCACCCCGGCATCGCCGACGTCGTCGTGATCGGCCTGGCCGACCCGCAATGGGGGCGCCGGGTGCACGCCGTGGTTCAGCGCGCCGACTCCGACGGGGCCGCGCCACTGACCGAACAGGAAGTGATCGAGTACGCGAAGAACCGCCTCGCCCCCTACAAAGCGCCCAAGACCGTCGAGTTCGTCGATGCGATTCCCCGGACCGCGGCGACCAAGGTCAACCGCTCGGCGATGATCGCGGCCCGGGGCGGCTAGTCCGGCGGCAACGGCGGGAATTGGGCCCGCTTCTCGATCGCTCCGCGGTAGGCATGCACGCGACCCGGGATCGTTCCCAGCACCGCGATGGTGTGGCCGTTACGGCCGTACGCGGCAACGAATTCCCACGAGTCGGGATCGCCTTCGACGAATTCCAGCGCATCGTATCCTGTTGGTACGCCGAGCATCTGGACCTTGACGTCGTATTGATCGGACCAGAAGTAGGGCAGCTCGTCGTAGGTGTCCGCGCGGTCGCGGCCGGCCAGCAGGGTCCGGGCGGCGGCCGCACCCTGACGTCCGGCGTCGTCCCAGTGCTCGGTGCGCAGATGGCGTTCGTAGAGCGGATGCCACCAGCGCGCGACGTCGCCGGCCGCGACGACCGGGACGCCCGCGGCGTCGCCTTGGACCGCGCCCGTGCCATCGCAGACCACTCCGTCGTCGACCCGCAGTCCCGTGCCGTCCAGCCACTCGGTCGCAGGAACCACGCCAAGGCCGATGACGACGAGATCGGCCGGCACCTGCGAACCGTCGCTGAGCCGAACCGCCTCGACCCGCCCGTTGCCGACGAATGCGTCGACACCCGCGCCGACCCGCAGGTCCACGCCATGGTCACGGTGCAATTGGGCCCAGTAGGGCGCCAACTCCTTGCCCAATGCGGCGAGCAGCGGGTTTTCGGCCTTCTCGATGAGGACCACGTCCAGGCCCAGGGATCGACAACTGGCGGCCACCTCCGCGCCGATGAAGCCGCCGCCCACCACGGCCACCCGCGGGCGCGCGCCGAGTGTTTCCCGGATCCCCAGGCAGTCCTCCACCGTGCGCAACGTCAGCACGCCGTCGGGCACCGGCCCGCCCGGCCACTCGCGCGGCACCGCGCCGCTGGCGATGACCAGTCCGTCGAATTGCACAGCGAGGTCGTGATCTTCGTCGCGAACGTGAACCGTACGCGCGGCCATGTCCAGCTTGAGCGCCGAAGCTCCGCGCAGCACGCGGGCATCGAGCTCGAACTGGGGCGCGAGGTCGACGCCGGCCCTGTGCACCTCGCCGGTGAGCAACTTCTTCGAGAGCGGAGGCCGGTGGTACGGGGCCTGGCGTTCGGCGCCCACAATGGTCAAGTCACCGTCATACCCCTCTTGTCGCAGGGTCTCCGCCGCCCGCGTCCCGGCAACGCCCGCACCGACGACGACAACCTGCCTGAGCTGATCTGTGGGCATCGGTCAGTCCTGCACCGTGATCGCCCGAGTGGGACACGACACCTCGGCCCCAATCAGCTTGTCCCGCAACGACTCCGGCGGTTGCTCCTGCAGCACGTGGAGTCCGTCCTCTCGCACGTCGAACACCTCGTGGCAGATGCTCATGCACACGCCATTTCCATCGCAGGTGTCCAGATCCACCACAACCTTCATCGGACCTCGGCCTTTCTTGCCGCACCGGTGGAACTTTCGGTGCCTCGAGAACTGTCAGGACCACCCGACTTCGCTTGCGAGCGCGCGCGCTCCTTAGCCGCTCTCGCCACCGGCGAGTAGTTCAGGTAGTCGACCGCCATCTGCGTGGACGCCTCATCGTTGGGATGATGACTGGGCCGCAGGTACCGGACGGGCGTTGTCACCATGAGCTTCCACGGGCCTGGCAACCGGTACTCGCGGGCGGCCCACAACCAGTCGCGCCAACGCCACTTTTGGTCGATCGTGGGGTCTTGGGCCATCAGGTAGCGGGCACCTGCGACCCACCAGGCGATGAACAACGGCGTAGTGAAGAACATCGAGAACGCCCTGATCCAGTAGTTGCCGCTGACATGCTGGAACACGTCGTACACCAGCGAGCGGTGCTCGACCTCCTCGGCGCCATGCCAGCGCAGCAGGTCGAGCATCATCGGGTCGGCTTTCGCATAGTCCAGGCCTCGGTTCGTCAGCACCCACTGGCCCAACATCGCGGTGTAATGCTCGAGCGCCGCCACATCGGCCAGGCGTCGATACAGCCACCACCGCTTCATCGCGGGCGTAAACCACCTGGGCGGATCACCCAACGTCAGTGACAACAACCTGCCGAGCCGGTCGGTGTACGGCTTGGTATCGATGCCCTGCTCGGCCAGATGGTCCAACACCACCTGGTGCGCCCATGCATGCCAGGACTCCTGCTGAATGAACGGTTTGATCGCCGCCTCCAGCTCGGGATCATCGACCAGCGACGACGCTTCGAGGACCGCCTTGATGAAGTGCCGCTCACCCTCGGGCAGCAAAAGATGCAACACGTTGATCATGTGCGTCGAGAACGGGTCGCCGGGCACCCAGTGCAGCGGGGTGTCCGACCAGTCGAATCGAACCATCCGTCGATACTTCGGATGTCCCTCGTGGTGAAGTTGGACCTCTGGCATCTCCGAACCCTTTCCTCCCTCGGCCAACCGCGGCGCGCCGGTCGATTTTCCAAGGAGCGGTCGACTTGCGAGTCGAACCTCGACCCCCGTCGCGTTTCACCGCCCCCGTTGAGTGCCGCACTTCGCCGAGTACAGCTGTTCACTGAGCGCGTACCCGCACCGGCGGCCGGCTATTCGCTCCTGCGGTGCCAAGCACCTGAGAATTCGCTGTCGAGACCCGCCATCGTCTTCGATCAAGGGATAGGTTGCCAGGCGCGGTAACCTCATTCTCATGGCGCGAGCAGCGCGCAATGGAAGGGGACCACTCGCTCATGGCCGACCCCGGCGACGACATCGAGATCACGCGCGGCGACCGCTTCATCAAGACGGCCGTGGCGATACTGGGCGAAACGGGACGCACCGACTTCACCGTGCAGGAGGTCGTCGCACGGTCCAAGACGTCGTTGCGCGCCTTCTACCAACACTTCAGCAGCAAGGACGAGTTGCTGCTGGCTTTGTTCGACCGAACCATCGCCCAATCGGTCAAGACCTGGCGCGCGGAGACGACGGGACTGGACAGCACCTCGGCGCTGAAGCTGTTGATCGACCGACTCAGCCAGCAGCCGGAATCGAGCACCCAGGACAGCCTCAACCGCGCGTTGACGCTCTACAACCAGCACCTGGCCGAGACCCGGCCGCGCGAATACGCCCGAGTGCTCTCTCCCCTGCACGGACTGATTCGCGACATCGTCGGGCAAGGCATCACCGAGGGGGTCTTCAACCCCGGATTGGACGTCGGCGCGGCGGCCGCCATCGTCATGCAGACGATGATGGGTGCGCAGCGATTGCATTGGCTCGGTTCGGAATTGAACGGAACGCCGGTCGACGCCGGCCAGCTGTACGACTTCTGCAGCCGCGCCCTGGGCATCCGCGACACCGACGAAGAGTCGACCGCCCCGTCGCTCGCCGAGCTGTTCGGCCAGATCGGCATGCGCCCCACGACCCGCAATGGCCAATTCGCCATGACCATGCCGGTCAGCCCCGCGGTCGTCAACACCTCCGGCGCGCTGCAGGGCGGCCTGATCGCCACGCTCGTGGACGTGGCGGGCGGACAATTCGGGCTGGACTACCTGCAGCCGGGCACCACGATGACCACCGCGGATCTGTTCATCCGCTACCTGCGGCCGGTCCGGCAGGGGGCGGCCTTCGCGGTGCCCACGATGCTGCGGTCCGGACGACGGGCGATGGTGATGCAGGTCGACATCTACGGCGACGGAGACGACGAACTGCGCGCCACGGCCACCGTGAATTTCGCCGTCATCAACGGCGACACCCCGACGGGCGGGCTGCGAGCCGACGGCTGAACCGCTATACCCTGTTGCGCACAAGTGGTAACGTCGTTACCACAGGTGAGAATTGAGACTTCTGCTAGGAGATCGCCATGCCGTCCCGGGAACTGCCCTTCCCCGTCTTCGACGCGGACAACCACATGTACGAGCCGCAGGAAGCGCTGACCAAATTCCTGCCGGAAAAGCGCAAAAACGTCATCGACTACGTCCAGGTACGCGGCCGCACCAAGATCGTGGTGCGCGGGCACATCAGCGAATACATCCCGAACCCGACGTTCGAAGTGGTGGCTCGCCCGGGCGCACAGGAGGACTACTTCCGCAACGGCTCACAGGGCAAGAGCTACCGCGAAATCCTCGGCGAGCCAATGAAGGCCATCCCCGCCTTCCGCGAACCGAGTGCGCGCCTGGAGGTTATGGACGAGCTCGGCATCGACTTCGCGCTGATGTTCCCGACCCTGGCCAGCCTGGTCGAAGAGCGCATGAAGGACGACCCGGAGATGACCCACGACGTCATCCACGCGCTCAACGAGTGGATGTACGAGCAGTGGTCGTTCAACTATAAGGACCGCATCTTCGCCACCCCGGTGATCACGTTGCCGATCGTCGACCGCGCGCTCGAGGAGCTTCAGTGGTGCCTCGAGCGCGGCGCGCGCACGGTGCTGGTCCGCCCGGCGCCGGTGCCCGGTTACCGCGGCAGCCGGTCGTTCGGCCTCGAAGAGTTCGACCCGTTCTGGCAGGCCTGCGTGCGCGCCGAAATCCCCGTCTCCATGCACGCCTCGGACAGCGGTTACTCGGAGCTGCTCAACATCTGGGAACCCGGCGACGAATTCCTGCCCTTCAAGCCGACCGCCTTCCGCAGCCTGGCCATGGGTCACCGCCCCATCGAGGACGCGTTTGGCGCCCTGATCTGTCACGGCGCGCTGACCCGCAACCCCGACCTGCGCATCCTGTCCATCGAGAACGGCGCCGACTGGGTGCCCAACCTGTTCAAGGGCCTCAAGGGCGTCTACAAGAAGATGCCGCAGGCCTTCAACGAGGACCCGATCGAGACGTTCAAGCGCTGCGTCTACGTCAGCCCGTTCTGGGAGGACCGGTTCACCGAGATCGTCAACATGGTCGGCACCGACCGGGTGGTCTTCGGATCCGACTGGCCGCACCCCGAGGGCCTCAAAGACCCGATCACCTTCGTCGACGAACTCGCCGAGTTCAGCGATGAGGACAAGGCAAAGATCATGGGCGGCAACCTGATGAAGCTCATGAAGGTCTCGGCGCCCGCCAAGAAGCCGGTCTCGGCGTAGTCGCTTAACTGACCGCTCGCCGGGCCCCGTGTAGCGGGGCCGACGTTGGGTACTCGTCGAGGCGTGGCACCGCACGATGGGACGCCGGTCAATATCGACGACGACGTCGCGTTTCTCACCGAGCAGATCGACGCGCTCAAGCGACTCGGACAGCGTGACGACGTCGACGATGAAGAGGTCTACGACCTCAACATCCGGTGGGGCACCGCCCTCGCGGGACGGCTGCCGCGCGTGGCGCACTACAGTTCGCTGGGCCAACTCGGCGAGGACGATCAGCGGCGGTTCGGTTCGCTGTGCGATCAGCTACGCGAGTTATCGCCTCTGATAGAGCGATTCGATCTGACCCGGCCGAAGCTTCCCGGATCCAACGAGGGCCAGGCTAGCGGGGGTCATGCTTGGAAGCGTCCGTGGCGCCTGGCGCGTAGGTGAGAAAGTCCTTGTCGGACAATCTGATCGCGGTCCGTGGCTTCGCGCAGTCCGGATTGCGACAGGTCAGCGCGACCAGGTAGGCGTCGGCGTCCTCATTCAGAAACAGGTAACCCAGGTAGAGGGCGTCGCCCACGGCGAAATCCGTTGCGCCGCAGGCTTCACAATGTCCGCCCTTGGCGGTGACTTGCTTCAGGACGCGATGTCGGGCCACCGAATCCAAGCTGATCAGCTCGGGACGTACCCCGACCCCCTCGGTCGCCGTGTCGGTCATCTCAGATTTCCACGTCCTTGTCGTAGTACACGCGGTCTTCGCGCCAGCCTCCGGTACCCATGCCGATGCCGGCGTAGTCCTCGACGAACTCGATCTGATTGATCCACTTGGCCATCTTGAATCCCACTTGGGTTTCCACCCGCAGACGCAACGGCGCGCCGTGCTGGATCGGCAAAGGCGTGCCGTTCATTTCGTACGCCAGCAGGGTCTGCGGCTTGTCGGCGAACTCGAGGTCAAGCACCTCGTAGAATTGGCCTCCGCCGTGCGACGCCGGCTCGTCGGTGCTGTTGTCCTGCATGGTCAGGAAGCAGACGTAGCGCGCCTGGGGCAGCGGCCGCACCAAGTCCACCAGCTGACGCAGATGGACTCCGGTCCACTGGCCGATGCTGGTCCAACCTTGGACGCAATTGTGCATCACGCATTGGGTTTCCGACTCGGCGAGGGCCCGCAGCGCGCTCAGGTCCAGGATCACCGGGTTTTCCACCAGTCCACCGACCCGCAGTCGCCAGTCCACGAAGTTGTGCACCGCCATCACCTTATATTCCGTGCTGGTGGGCGGCTTTCCGTTGACGCGGTGTTGCTTTGAGATCTTGTGGGCCGGATAGTTCTGTCGTGAATTGAGCGGCCGCAACAGCAGACGACGAGTGGCGGTGACCACCGCCCCCAGCACCCGCTGCACGGACCGCGGGTTGCGCAGGCTCCAAATCGTGGCCGCCACATGGATGCCGATGATCGCCGCAATGATCATCAGTGAGATCGCGGTCGACCAGTAGGTGTTGCGAACGGCGCCGAAAATCATTGCCGCGGTGAGCCGGCCCCAACCCCAAAAGAAAATCATCGACAGGTGAATCGCGATGAAGACCAGGAAGGCGACCAGACCCAAGAAGTGCAAGCTGCGCGCCCATTGGCGACCGCCCCACATCTGCACGTACCACGGGAACCGCGCCTCGATCGCCGGCGACTGAGCGGCCCCGGTCAGGATCTGAAACGGCGCAAGGATGAAGACGACTCCCGCGTACGTCAGCTTCTGCATGGCGTCCAGCGGCTCGCCGGGCAGCACCGGCGGAAGGTTGAACGACAGATACGTGACGATGTCGTCCCACGCTTCGGGGAAAATCGACCATGACGAGGGCCAGTAGCGGTGCCATTGGCCGGTGGCGAACAACAGGATGTAGTACGACAGGCCCAGCAGGATCCAGCCGATCACCACGAAGAAGTGCCAGTGGCGGCCCACGCCCAGCTGCGCGCGGCCGGGCAGCGAGATGAACGGGCTGTAGTCCTCTTCTTCGTCAAGGGTGTCGTAGATCCTGTCCCGCGGCATGAACTTCCGGGTAAAGCGGGCCCACTCCGAGCCCGGCTTGCTGTCGTCGTGCCAGTACAACTTCGGGTGGGTGGCCAGGATCTCGAGACCACTGCGCAGGATCAGCGTCACGAAAAGCACGTTCAGCCAATGATCGATGCGCAGCCATACCGGATAGTCCAACGTCGTCATGCTCGGGCCCCGTCAGTCATACCACTGCTGGCTGTGCGGATAGGCCACGTTGATGCCCGACAGCACGGTCGTGTGCACGGCGATGAAAGCCGCCGCGCACACCATCGCCAGCGTTCCCGGCGCGAAGTCCCATCGGGCGGTCACCGCTTCCAATCCCGGCGGGCCGATCCACCGGGTGAGGACATACACGATGAGAAAGGCCGAGCAAATCAGGCTGCCGAAATACCAACCGCCTTGGGGCACTGAGGGTTTGATGCCGATCAGCATGGCGCTCGCGGCGATTAGGCAGGCGGCCGCCAAAGCGGCGACGTACGCGGCGAAATACCCGGGCAGGTACGGCCGGCTGGCCAGCACGTAGACATGCACCGCAACCAGGCCCGTCAGCAACGCCCCGCCCAGCGCGGTCACCGCACAGGGCAGGTTGAATGCCACCCAGCCGTTCAAGGTGAGCACTGGTGACGTCAGCAGGCGCCGCCAGAGCGCCGTCGCGCGTCGAGCAACGAGATCGGCCACGACAGCGAGGTACCCGCGCCAAACCGGCGCAAACGGAGCCGTTTACGCGTCAGGGGCCGCGATCTTCGCAGACGTCAATTGCATTTGCCAACCGAATTAGCCGACACAATTCACAGCGGTAACCAAACCGTTGCATTACGCAGCCAAGAACCATTGCTAATGTGAACAACTACGTGTGCAAATTGGGTCAACCCATTGACCCGGTTTTCGAGTCGGCCCTTGGTTGGCGGGCCGCTCGGGGCTGCTAGGAGGACGGCCAGATGGTGGCCGAAAAAGACTGGGACAGAACTGTCGGTGCGGCAGAGGACGTGCGCCGCGTCTTCGAGAACGTTCCCGCGCTGTTGGTCGGGCTCGAGGGGCCCGACCACCGATTTGTCGCGGTCAACGCGGCGTACCGCACACTCAGTCCGCCAATCGACTCCATTGGGCTATTTGTGCGCGACATCTATCCCGAGCTGGAGAGCCAAGAAATCCTGCACATGTTCGACCGGGTATATCAAACGGGCGAGCCACAGTCGGGCACGGAATGGCGGGTCCAGGCCGACTTCGACGGCGCGGGGCAGGCACAGGAACATTTCTTCGACTTCATCGTCACGCCGCGCCGGGCGGAGGACGGCTCGATCGAAGGCGTGCAGCTTGCCTTCGTCGACGTCACCAGCCGCGTGCAGACGCGAATGGCCGACGAAGCGCGCCTCGAGGAACTCTCCGAGCGGTACCGCAACGTCCGCGATTCCGCCACCGTCATGCAGCAGGCACTACTGGCACCCTCAGTGCCCGTCACTCCCGGCGCAGACGTGACCGCACAGTACCTCGTCGCCGCGGAGGACACCGCGGCCGGCGGCGACTGGTTCGACGCGATACCCCTCGGCGACCGGCTGGTGCTCGTCGTCGGTGACGTCGTCGGCCATGGCGTCAAAGCGGCCGCGGCGATGTCGCAACTGCGCACCGCGCTGCGGATGCAGGTCGTCGCGGGATATCCGATCGCCGAAGCGCTCGAGGCCGTCGACCGATTCCGCAAGCACGTCCCCGGATCCAACACGGCCACAATCTGCGTCGGCTCCCTGGACTTCGCCGCCGGCGAATTCCGGTACTGCACCGCGGGACACCCGCCGCCGCTGCTGGTGACGGCGGACGCCACCGCGCGCTATCTCGAGCCGTCGGGCGCGGGACCCCTCGGCAGCGGCACCGGTTTTCCGGTGCGCACCGAATTCCTCGACGTGGGCGACTCGATCCTGCTCTATACCGACGGTTTGATCGAAAGACCCGGCCGGCCACTGGGCGCCAGCACCGCCGAATTCGCCGAGCTGGCCGCGAACATCGCCGGCGGACAACGCGGGTTCGTCATCGAATCCTCGCAACGGGCAATCGACCGCATCTGTTCGGAGACACTGGAATTGCTGCTGCGGTCGACCGGCTACAGCGACGACGTGACACTCCTTGCGGCACAACGCCGGACGCCGCCCGCGCCGCTGCACCTGACACTGGACGCGACGATCCGTGCGGCGCGCATGGTACGCACCCGCCTGCGCCAATGGTTGTCGGAGGTGGGCGCCGACGCGGACGACATCTCCGATGTGGTGCACGCGATCTCGGAGTTCGTCGAAAACGCGGTCGAGCACGGGTATGCGACCGAGGTCACCGACGGCGTTGTGGTGGAGGCGACGCTGTCCGGCGATGGCAGCCTGCACGCCTCGGTGAGCGACCGCGGCCGGTGGAAGGATCACCGCGAGGGCGAGACGGGGCGTGGTCGCGGCCTCGCCATGGCCGAGGCCCTGGTGTCGGAGGCGCACGTCCGCCACGGAGCCGAGGGAACGACCGCCAGTCTGACGCACCGACTCTCGCGACCGGCGAGTTTCGTCACCGATTCCGTGATCAGCCGGGCGGCCGAGCGGCGCACGTTCAACGCGGAATTCGCCTCCGAGGTCAGCGAACCGGGCCGCATCGTCGTCAGCGGCGACGTCGACTCGAACACCGCATCCATCCTGGACCGTCAGATCGCCGTCGAAAGCCGTTCCGGCGTCGCACCATTGACGGTCGACCTCAGTGCCGTCACCCACCTGGGATCGGCGGGCGTCAGCGCACTGGCCGCCGCCCGCGGGCGGGCCCAGCGGCAAGGCAGTGAATACGTGTTGGTGGCCCCGCCGGGCAGCCCGGCACACCATGTCTTGTCACTGGTCCAGATCCCGGTGGTGAGCGGCCTCGCCGAGAACCTCGTCGCCGAGGGTTAAGCCCGGTCGGCCCTGTCGCCGTGCCGCACCTGGTTGAACGGCACCCCGCGGTCGGCGGCGTATTCCCGCGGGAAGCCCAGCACCCGCTCGCCGATGACGTTGCGGGCCATCTCGGTGGTGCCGCCGCCGATGGCGACGGTCTGCCGGGACAAATAGCGCAGACCCGTTTCGAGTCCGGCGCCCGGTTCCCCGACGACTCCGGCACTTCCCGCGATCGCCAGCGCCGTGTCGACATCGGTCGTCGTGGTCTCGGAGTGAAACAGCCGGATGAGCGTCCCGGCGGCCGGCGGCAGCGCGCCGTCTCTGACGCTGCGGTACACGTGACCGATCAGTTGCTCGGCCACCGCGCGGTGCACCAGGGCGCGACCGGCCATCTCCTGCACGCGTTCGTCGTCGGCCTGTCCGGTCTTCTCCGCAAGGGCCACGTAGTCGACCGGAATCGCGTTGCCGCCCTCGCTGCCACCGCCGCTGGCGAACTCGGACCCCTGCCCCACCGCTCGGCGCTCGTGATAGAGCTGCCGCGAGGCCACCGCCCAGCCGCCGTTGACCTCGCCGACGACGGCGTCGTCTCCCACGTCGACACCGTCGAGGAACTCCTCGCAGAATTCGCTGGAACCGCTGAGCATCGTGATGTGCCGCAACGTGATTCCCGGATGCGCGATGGGCACCAGGAACATCGTCAGGCCCTCGTGCTTGGGCACCTCCCAATTGGTGCGGGCCAGACACAGGCCGTAATCGGCGGCGAACGCACTCGTGCTCCAGGTCTTGGCGCCGTTGATGATCCAACGATCGCCGCGGCGCTCGGCGCGGGTGAGGACGCCGGCCAGATCCGATCCGCCGCTGGGTTCGCTCAACAACTGCACCAGCACCTCCTCGCCGCGCAGCGCGGCGGCGATGTGCTGCTTCTTCTGGTCTTCACTGCCGGTGTCGAGCAGCGTGGCGCAGCAGATGGTGAACGTCGGGGTGTTGAGGATCAACGGCATCTCGTAGTCGAGGGATTCGACGTCGAAGGCCTTTTGGTATTCGTAGTCCAGCCCGAGGCCGCCGTACTCGCGGGGGAAGCAGATCCCGGCGAACCCGCCGTCGTACAACCGCTTTTGCAGTTCCCGGGCCCGCAACCACGACCGTTCGTCGTCACGCAGCGCGGCCGGTGGGGCCTCGCGGT
This sequence comes from Mycobacterium sp. 1165196.3, assembly GCF_001673415.1. Lineage (NCBI taxonomy): Bacteria > Bacillati > Actinomycetota > Actinomycetes > Mycobacteriales > Mycobacteriaceae > Mycobacterium > Mycobacterium sp. 1165196.3. The sequence continues at coordinate 29,266 of NZ_LZLU01000016.1, forward strand.
CGATGGCGGGCATGTTGGCCGCGAGCCATGCCCTGGCCCGGGCGGCGAACTGCGCAACAGACTCGGTTGATGTCATCTCGTCTTCATCATTTCGCCGAACGACCCGCCTTCTCGAACTCGTACACGCGCAGATTGTGTTCCTCCGGCGTGCCGAACATGCTGCGGTACAACGTGATTCGACGCAGGTACAGGTGCAGGTCGTGTTCCCAGGTGACACCGATGCCACCGTGCATCTGCACACAGGCCTGGACGATCTGGCCCGCCATCTCTCCCACGTAGGACTTGGCGATGCTGGCCGACAGGTTCGCTTGCGGCGCGCGGGCCGCCACGTCGGCGACGGCCGCCGAGGTGGTGGCGCGACAGGCTTCCAGCCAGAGCTTCATGTCGGCGAACTTGTGTTTGAGGGCCTGGTAGGACGCCAGCGGACGACCGAACGTGTGCCGGTCGAGTGCCCACTGCACGGTGAAGTCGAACACCGTCTGCAGAGCGCCGACCACCTCGGCGCATTGCAGCACCTGAGCGATCTGGCTCTGTCGCTCGACGAGCACCGCCGCCTCGTCGGCGGTGCCGACGGCCGCGGAGTGCGGCACCACGACCCCGTCGAAGTGCACACGGGCGTATTGCTTGACCAGATCGACCGACTGCTGGGGTTCGATCCGGACGCCAGGGGCGTCCGTCGGGACCAGGAACTGACGGATCTGCGCGCCGCTGCGCGCCACCACGAGCAGCACCACACTCTGGGCGCCCGCCTCGACGCGGTCCTTGCTGCCGTCGATGCGGTAACCGGAGTCGGTCTCGGTGGCCGTCACCGAGGGATTCAGCGGTGCCCAACCCTGCCCCGGCTCACACACCGCCCACGACGCCACGGTTTCACCGGAGACCAGCGCCTCGATGGTGTCGGCGTGCTCGCCGGAATTTGCGCACTCGACAAGGCCGGCGAGCACGGTGCTGACCGGATACAGCGGCCCTGGCGCCACGGTCTTCCCGAGTTGTTCGGCGACCGTGGCCAGGTCGGCGAAGCCGTTCCCCGACACGCTTCCGCCGCCCAACTCCTCCGGGACCAACAGCGCGGTCCAGCCGAGCTCCGCGGCGCGCCGCCACCATGCGGGGTCGAACGAGGTGCCCTCGGCGTGCAGCTCCCGCACCCGGCGCAGCGGCGCTTCCTTGTCCAAAAAGGCCTGGGTGGTCGAGGTGAAAAGAATCTTTTCCGGAGAGTCGAGGGTCGTCATGGTGCCGAGGGGATCCTTCTTGACATTCGATCGCTGCGGCTGCAACGGAAACGGTTTGAGTGTTTGATCATCCGCCCGATCGGTCCTCGGTTGGCTGGCGTTTCTGATGTTAGCAACGCGCAATACGGTAAGAGATACCGGAGCTCAGTCGGTATGAATGGGGACGGGCACGCCCTCCGGTGAGTCCGCCTCGTCGCCCGGCATCACCCGGGCGCGGCTGCGCTACATGGCGAACACGCGGCGCAGGGCCTGCGCATGCAGCGCCCGATTCTCCTGGGAAACAATCCAATCCGGCACCATCGAGTCGAAGCCGTTGAAGGTCGCGGCGATCACATGCAATTCGGTATGGACGTATGCGTGCAACAGCCGGTTGGCGTAGTCGATGGCCTCGTCGCGACAGGGATCGATCTCGGAGCAGCTGACGAACGTCGGCGGCAGGCCTTCGAGGTTGGCGCGGTGCGCCGGCACGTGCTGACCGTTGGCGCTGGCGTGGCCGAGGTAGTGGTTCCACGCCCGGCTCACCGCCGGACCGTTGAGGCCGGGGGTCCGCTGGAATTCCCGACGTGAGGGCGTGGCGTCGGAATCGAGCATCGGCTGGTGCAGGATCTGCATCAGAATCGCCGGACCTTCCTGGTCGAACATGCGCTGGGTCAGTCCCGCGACCAGCGCCGCACCGGCGTCGCGGCCCATTACCGCGATGCGGGCGGCGTCGGCATCCAGCTCCGCGCTGTTGTCGACCGCGTAGCGCAAGGCCGCTTCGACGTCGTCGAGCGCCGCCGGGCACGGATGTTCCGGCGCGAGCCGGTAGTCGACCGAAACAACCAGGCAGCCGCCGTCACGGGCGAGCTCCACGCAGTGCGCGTGGTCGGTCTCCAGGTTTCCGGTGACGAACCCGCCGCCGTGGGCGTAGATCACCACTGGCGCGGCGGATTCGGTGTGGCCGCGATACAACCGCAGCTCCAGTTGCTGACCGTCCGGGCCGGCGATGGATCGGGAGTCGATGGACACGCCGGTGGTGTCTGCCGACGCGGCGCGCTGGGTGGCCAGCAGGTTGGCGTGTTCACGCTCGGCCGGCAGCGTCTCGGCGCGGAATTCGAAGGCACCCAACGCCACGGCGGCGTCGCGCAGCACCGGATCGATGCGAGTGAGGCCGTGTGGCCGGGCCAGATTCGTCTGTGTCATGTCCACTCATTTTTCGGGCTCGTCGGGCGGGCTCATCGGCGGTTTCGGAAGGTAGGCCTTACCGGAAACCATCTTCAAGGTAGACCCGCGTTTTCGGGGGTCGACACACGCGGTGCTCGTCGCGGGGGAACGTGCCAGGCGTCGCAGTGCGACGGAAAGCGTCCGAGCCATTGGGCTACGTTGCTATCTATACTATGATAGCTATTTTCCGCTCGGTTCCACCCGCCGTGGACTTCGCGGGCACTCGCTTTTGGTCCGCGTGAACGGCCTTATCGGTTGTCTCAGGAGGAGCGCTGATGACGCTCAGCACTGGCCCGAACGGTCAGCCCGTCGTACCTGCATTGGATTTCACCGGCGAAACCAGCCCCTATCCCTTCTTTGAGCACATGCGCCACACCGACCCGGTATGGCACGGTTCCCTGGGCGATAACAGCCAGTTGCCAGAAGAGCTGCGGCCCAACGACGAATGGGTCCTGTTCGGTTACGACGGTGTCTCGCAAGCTTTTCGCGACGACCGCGTCTTCACCTCGGCCGCGTACGACAAGACGATCGGGCTGGTGATGGGACACACCATCCTGGCGATGGGCGGCAGGGAACACCACGACCACCGCAACCTGGTGGCCAAAGCGTTCCGCGCGACGGCGCTGGAGCGCTGGGAGCCGAAGGTCATCGGGCCGGTCTGCGACCAACTCGTCGACGAAATCAAGAACGACGGTCACGCCGATTTGGTGAAGGCGGTGACCTTCGAATTTCCCACCAGAATCATCTCGACGCTGCTCGGGCTGCCCGCCGAGGATCTCGACCTGTTCCGGCGTCTGTCCCTCGACCTGATCTCGATCCCCACCGACATCGTGGCGGGATTGAACGCCGCCACCGAGCTCTACGACTACTTCCTCAAACAAGTCGAACAGCGCCGGCGCAAGCTGACCGATGACATCATCGGCGACCTGGTTGCCGCCGAGATCGACGGGGAAAAGCTCACCGACGAGGCCATCATCGCCTTCTTGCGGTTGTTGTTGCCGGCCGGCTTGGAGACCACCTATCGCTCGTCGGGCAATCTGTTGTACCTGTTACTCACCCATCCCGAACAGCTGGCCATGGTGTATCAGGATCGGTCGCTGATACCGATGGCGATCGAGGAAGGCCTGCGGTACGAGACGCCCCTGACCATGGTCATGCGCACCACGACCGAAGAGGTCGAAATCGGCGGCAAGACAATCCCGGCCGAGGCGCAGATCGACATGTGTATGGGTTCGGCCAATCGCGACGAGAGCCGCTGGACCGATCCGAACACCTTCGACATTCGCCGGCCGCGCCAGTCCCACATCGCCTTCGCCGGCGGTATCCACATGTGCCTCGGCATGCACCTGGCCCGGCTGGAAACGCGCGTCATGCTGAACAGCCTGTTCGACCGCGTCGAACGGCTGGCGTTCGTGCCCGACGACGGAACCGGCGAGGAATCCAGGATCGTCGGGCTCACCTTCCGGTCGCCGAACAAGCTTCCGGTCACGTTCGCCCCCGCCACATGAGAAGCCGCGCGGCGATCCTGCACGACGTCGGCGGGCCGTGGTCCGTCGAGGAATTCGAGCTCGATCCCCCCAAGGCCGGCGAGGTCCTGGTACAGATGGCAGCCGCCGGCCTGTGCCATTCCGACGACCACATCCTCAAGGGCGACATGTCGGCGCCCAATGAGGTGATGCGATCCATGGGGCTGCCGACCATGTTCCCGACGATCGGCGGTCACGAGGGATCTGGCATCGTGCGTGAGGTCGGCCCCGGCGTCACCGACTTCGCGCCGGGTGATCACGTGGTGATGTCGTTCGTCGCCGTGTGCGGCCAATGCCGTTGGTGCGCCAGCGGAATCGAATACCTCTGCGATGTCGGCATCGGCACCATGATCCCGGGGATGCCGACCGACGGCACCTTCCGCCACCACACCGCCGACGGCCGCAGCCTCGGCCACATCGCCAAGATCGGCGCATTCGCCGAACACACTGTGGTGTCGACGAATTCACTGGTGAAGATCGAGCAACACCTGCCGCTGACGTCGAGCGCGCTGCTGTCCTGTGCCATCCCAACCGGTTACGGCTCCGTCGCCAACCGGTCGAACATGCGCGCCGGGGACACCGTCGCGGTGATCGGTGTCGGCGGGATCGGGACGGGCGCGATCCAGGGCGCCCGGATCAACGGCGCCGCCCAGATCGTGGCCGTCGACCCGGTGGACTTCAAGCAGAAATCGGCGCTGCAGTTCGGCGCCACGCACACCGCGGCGACGATCGACGAGGCGCTGGACCTGGTGCGCGGCCTGACCTACGGAGTGATGGCCGACGCGGTGGTGGTCTCGCCGTCGCTGATCACTCCGGCAGACGTACGCGACGCGGTGAAGCTCACCCGCAAGGGGGGCACCTGCGTGCTCACCGGCATGACCTCGCAGTTGACCCGGTCGGTCAAGATCGACCTGCAGGACTTCATCCTGATGAACAAGACGTTGGCGGGCACCATATTCGGCTCGTGCAACCCCAAGGCGGACATCTCCAGGCTGGCCAAACTTTATGAGACGGGCCAGCTCCAGCTCGACGAGATGATCACCAAGCGCTATCGCCTCGACGAGGTCAACGACGCCTACGACGATTTGCTCAACGGCAGAATCGTGCGGGGCATCATCGATTTCGGGATCTGCTGAACCACGCCGGCTATATCTTGATCGCGGGAATCAGCCTGCTGAGATTCCAGAGCCGGTCTCTGCGCGCCGACAGGCACGAGATCGCCAGTGCGACAGCCGTTATCCCGGCCAGCACCGTGATCGCCTGCCATAGCCGGGCGTCGACACCACCGAGTATCAGCTGCCGGAGTCCGTTCACGCCGTAGGTCATCGGGTCGAAGCGGTGCAGGATCTGGAACGGCCGCGAAGTGGTCTCCACGGGGTACAAGCCGCCCGCGCTGACGAGCTGCAACATGAGCAGGGCCATGATCAGCACCCGGCCCACCGCCGGACCAACCAGCGCATTGATGGCTTGCGTGGCGGCCACGAACGCGGCGGAAATCAGCATCATGAACCCCAGCATGGCCGCCGGGTGCACCGCGTGCACACCGAGAGCGAACCGGACCACGCAGTAGAGAATGGCGGCCTGGAATACCGCGATCGCGGCGGCGGGCAGGTAGCTGGCGAGCACCACGCGGATCGCGAGCACCTCCGCGGCGATCGCGCGAGTCTGCAAGGGCCGCAGCACCATCCACAGCACCAAGGCGCCGAAGAACAGCGCGAGCGTCAGGAAGAAGGGAGCCATCCCGGTGCCGAAGTTGGGCGCGGCGTTCTCATGTGAAGCCTCGAGTTGCACCGGACCGCCGATGGTGTCGGCGACCGCATCCTTTTGCTGGCTTGTCCAGTTGGGTACCTGCTTGGCCCCCTCGGCGAGTTTGGTCGCCAGCTCGGCCGATCCCGTTTTGAGCTGGCGCGCGCCGTCGTCGAGCTTGCCGATGCCGCCGGCCAATTCGGCGTTACCGGTAGCGACTTGCTGGGCCCCGTCGCGCAGTTGGGTGAGCTTGTTCGTCAACTCCTGTCCCTTACCGCCGACCTGGTCGAGAGCCGACGCGAGCGGACTGCCCGGGTTGCGCAATCCCGATGTCATGGCGATCGCCGCGTTCTGCGCATCGGTGAGCTGCTGGCGGATCTGGGGCGTGAACTGGTGGCCCCGCAGCTGATCCTGGATGCCGCGCAGGTTGTTCGCCAGCGGATCCTGTCGGGCGGAGAGCTGATCGATCACCGATGACAGCGAGCTCGCGGCGGCGTCCTGCGCCGCGGCGATGGTGCCGAGCTGATCGTTGGCCTGCGCAAGCGCGGTGGCACCCTGTTGCAATTGCTGCGTGCTGCCACCGATTTGGGACACCGCCTTGGTCACCGCGAGCAGCGGGTCGGTGGCCTGGTTGATTCCGTCTGACAGTTGCTTGGCACCGGCGGCAAGCGTCGCCGAGCCGGACCGCGCGCTGTCCAGGCCGGCTACCAGCTGACCGGCACCGTCATCGAGTCGGGCCGCCCCGTCCGCGGCCTGCTTGATACCCGATCCCGACGAAACCACCACCGACAACATCTGATTGACGGCCTGTCCCGAGATCCGGCTGGATACGGCGTTGAGTACCTGGCCGATGGCGGTACGGCCGATACTCGTCGAGATGTAGTTGTTGGCGTCGTTGTAGACGGCGATCAGGTTGGCCTTCTTCGGTTGCCCGGTCACCGGCGACGCGATCGCCGCGCTGAAGTCCGGCGGCAGCTCGACCATGAAGTAGTACTTACCGTGGTCGACTCCGTTGCGCGCCTCGGCTAAGTCCACGACGTGCCAGTCCAGGCCGCCGTCCGCGGTCAGGCTCTTGGCGATCTCCGCGCCGGCGTTGAACTGCTGCCCGGACACGACGGCGCCACGGTCGGAGTTGACCAGCGCCACCGGCATCTTGTTGGTGTGGCCGAACGGATCCCAGAACGCCCAGAGGTAAAGCGCCCCGTACACCAGGGGTAACAGCATCAGTACGACGATGGCCACGCGCGTCAATCGGCTACGGCCGAAGCGTTTGATCTCTGAGCCAAAGGCGAGTCCAGCCAGCATCTTTCAGCCCTCTCCGGTCAGGATGCGGTGATCGTGTAGTTCGTGGTCGGGTGCGTCCGTGCCGAGCGGGTTGGTCACCCCGACGACGACGGTGCGCTGTCTCGCGATCACGCCGAGCCGGTCGGCGGCGATCGTTCGCCGGGAATTGTCCCGAACCTGTTCGAGGTCGCCGACCACCAGGATCGGACGGTTCGACAGCAACGCCAGCGTGATTCGCAGCAAGAACAGTTCGAGGTCTGACAGTTCGACGATGTAGGTGTCGTTCGACGGCGGGGCCATCTCGCCGAAGACCTCGGTGAGCTCGGCCGGACCCGATTGCAGCGGCACCGATGAATACCACGGCGCCAGCCACCGGCGCTGCTCGGCGAGCACTGTCCCCACGGTCACCGAATCCTCCAGGTCATCGATGTCATCGAAGGCCGCGATGGAGCACTGCCGGCGAATCGCGCGCGGGGTTGTCTCGCCGAGGACGGTGAGCGTGCCGTGGCTCGGCTTGAAACGCCCCGCGAGTGTCAGCAGCAGGGTGGTCTGCCCGTGCCCGCCGGGCATCTGGATCGCGTGAAAACCCGGCGTCAGGGTCAGGTCGACCCCCGAGAACAACGGCCCGTGCTCACCGTCGACCCCCAATCCGGTGGCGGTGATGACCGGTGCGATGTCGTCCGGTTCGTCCTTGGCATCCATGGTGTGGCTTTCCCTAATACCCTTTAAACCGGAATCGATTCCAGCAGTGCGGTGATCAATTGCGCGAGCAGATCGGGGTTGATGGTTCCCGGACGCAACACCTCTTCCATCGCGACCCCCAGGTTGATCGTGACGACGAGCTGGGCTACGTCGGTCAGTCGCCGGTCGCCCGGCACGGTGTCGGTCGATTCGACGATGTGCAGTGCCTGGTCGGCCGCGGCGCGGCGGCGCCCGATCAGGCGTTCCCGTAGCTGTGGATCGCGCTGGGCGCGCAACCAGTACTCGACGAGCAGTACGTAGTAGTCGGAATGGTCGCGGACCGAGTCGAGCACCGATCGGCTCACCTCTCGCGCGGCCGCGGCGCGGTCGCCGTCGCTGCGGCCCAGCGCAATCGCGATCTGCTCGCCGCGCAGCTCGAACTCGCGGTCGAGCAGGGCCAGGAACAGCTCGTCCTTGGATTCGAAATTCGAATACACCGCACCCTTGGTGAAGCCCGCGGCTTGGCCGATGGCGTCGATGGTGGCACCGGCGAACCCTTCGGCGGCGAAAACCTTCGACGCCGCGTCCAGGATCCGGTCGCGAACCTCACCCCGGGTGGGGCGGCTGCGAAGCGGCTTGACAGGTGACATGTGCAGCAGCATACCGTTCGGTATCGGTTAGATACTACGGAGTATCGAAGATCACCCCGACGGAGCCGTCAGCCGACCCTGAACGCGGTGCGCTCCCACAGTTCGGCGGCCAATCGCGGGTCCTCTGCCAGACGGCTGGTGTTGGCGACCTTGCGCTTGGCGTAGTACGCGCCGGGTGTCCACTCAGAACCGGGCGTGCTCGACGCCAGCCGCACCAACTGGTCGGCGCCCTGGTCCGAGGTCGAGATGAACAGCGCCGCCGGGGTGTACCGCTGCATGAAGACCAGGAATCGCGAACCCGACGCGACACCGATGTTGGAGTTGACGTTGCCGGGATGCACGCTCGCGACGGAAAGTCCGCCGGCATGGTAGCGCCGGTGTAATTCCTTGGTGAACAACATGATTGCCAACTTCGACAACGCGTAGGCAGCGGCCGGCCGACGGCTGGCGGTGTTCTCGAGGTCGTCGACGGTGGCCCGGAAAATCAGCTTGTGCGACGAGCTGGTGGTGTTGACGATCGTGGCGTGCGACTGCAGCAGCACATCCAGCAATTGGGTGGTCAGCAGGAACGGCGCCAGGTAGTTGACCTGATAGGTGCGTTCGTAACCGTCGGCGGTCAGCTCGATCTTGCTGGCCATCCTGCCCGCATTGTTGAGCAACACGTCGATGCGCGGGTATTGCGAACGAATCTTTTCCGCCAGTGCCCGGACCTGGGACAGGTCGGCGTAATCGACGACGAAGTAGTCCGCGTCCAATTCGGCGGCCACCGCGGCGGTCTTGGTTGGGGAGCGGCCCACCACGACGATCTGGTCGCCGGTGCGGCTGAGGCGACGGGCCGCGGCTGCGCCGATGCCGTCGCTGGCGCCGGTGATGACAATCGTCCTGCGCGTCATTGCGAGACCTCCACACCGGAGTGTAGCGAGGACCCCGCCGCAACGGCGCGGCCGCGCTCAGGTCAGCGAGTAGCGCACCGGAAGGTGTTTGAGGCCGCCCACGAAGGTGGTGGCGACCAATTCCGGATCACCGGTCAGTTCAATGGATTCCAGGCGGGGCAGCAACTCGGAGAAGAAACTGTTGACCTCCATGCGGGCCAGCGCCGCACCCATGCAGAAGTGCACACCGTAACCGAAGGCAAGGTGCTTGTTGGGGTCGCGACCGACGTCGAAGCGGAACGGATCGCTGAAGACGTCCTCGTCACGATTGGCCGAAACATAGGACAGCAGCACCGAATCGCCCGCGGCGATGGGCGCTCCCCGCACGGTGGTGTCTTTGGCGGCGGTCCGCATGAATTCCTTGACCGGTGTCACCCAGCGGATCATCTCCTCGGTGGCCAGCGGCATCAGGTCCAGGTTGTCGCGCAGGCGCCGGCATTGATCGGGGTTCTCGATAAGGGCGTGCAGCCCACCGGAAATGGTCGCGCTGGTGGTGTCGTGGCCCGCGGTGGCCACGATCAGGTAGTAGGACACCGTGTCGATGTCCGACAACGGTTCGCCGTCGACCCGGGCATTCGCGATCGCCGACGCCAGGTCCTCGGTCGGGTGCTCACGACGAGACGCCGTCACCCCGTTGAAGTACTGGAACATGTCGAACAGCGCCGGCAGCTGATCCTCGTTGGTGCTCCCGCGTTTGAATTCGGAGTCGTCACTGCCGAACAACTCCTGGGTCAGCTTGAGCATCCGCGGGAAATCGGCCTCGGGCAGCCCCAGCAGCGACATGATGACGTAGAGCGGGTAGTTGACCGCGACCTCCTGCACGAAGTCGCATTCTGGGCCGACCGCCATCATCTTGTCGACATAGGTCTTGGCTAGTTCGTCCACCCGAACCTTCAACGCCCGCATCGCCTTTGGGCGAAACCAGTCGGAGCCGATCGCGCGCACCACCCGGTGCTGCGGGTCGTCCAGGTGAATCAGCGTCCGCACCCCGGCGGCCGCCTGCATCTCGTCACCTTCGGCGGTGGTCAGCACCGGCCGGGGCCAGTTGGTGAAGAGCATGTTTTCGCGTTCGATATCCATGATGTCGGCGTGTTTGGTGATCGCCCAGAACGGCCGGTAATTCGGGACCTCTACCCACGACACCGGGGCGTTGGCGCGCAAGTGCGTCAGCGCGGCATGCAGCCGCCGCTCGTCGGTGTACGCCAACGGGTCCGCCAAGAGCTTCGCGGCCTCGTCCATCGTCGTTGCACTCACTGGTGAGACTCCTCGATTTGGGACGCCTGGTCGACCTCCCGACGAGCGGCGTCAGACATGCGGGTAACTTTACAGTAAGCAATCCAGTATGTGACCCTGCAACGTGGCGATCGCAAGCGCGGCGTAGCCGGGCGCGGCGGGTCGCCACCAAAGGACTGGTCGCGCGACGAATCTCCGTGAGGTAGGACATAGGAATGGCGAAAGCCCAGGATTGGGGAGAAACGCTCAAGGATCTCGAGCGGCGCCGCCGGCAGGCGTGGGACATGGGCGGGCCGGAGCGGCTGGACAAGCATCGCGGCAAGGGCAAGCTCGACGCCCGTGCGCGCATCGACTACCTGCTCGACCCGGGCACGTTCCGCGAGCTGGGCACCCTGGTCGGCGGCGAGATCGCGGCCGACGGCCTGGTTGTCGGCTCCGGGGAGATCAACGGCTCACCAGTGATGCTGGGGGCCGAGGATTTCACCACCATGGCGGGCAGCATCGGCCCCGGTGGCAACTCGAAGCGGTACCGCATCGCCGAACTGGCGGTCCGGGACAAGATTCCGCTGGTGATGCTGCTCGAGGGGGCCGGCTTCCGGCCCACCGGTGGCCATTACGGCCGGACCCCCACCGACCTGCTGGCCCAGGCGCAGTGCTCGGGCCGAGTCCCGACCGTCGCCGCCGTACTCGGCCCCTCGGCCGGGCACGGCGCACTGGTGGCGCCGGTCTGCGACTTCCGGATCATGAGCAGGCAGGGAGCGATCTTTACCGCCGGACCGCCTGTCGTCAAAGAGTCCACCGGAGAAGAGATTTCGAAGGAGGACCTCGGTGGACCGACCGTCGCCCTGCCGAGCGGCGTGATCCACAATGTCGCCGAGGACGACGAGGCCGTCCTCGACGACGTCCGCCGCTATCTGTCCTACTTCCCGCCGAGCGCATGGTCCTATCCGCCGCCGCTGCCCGCCGACGAGGCCGCCGAGCCGCGGCAGACGCCGGAGTTGCTCGACATCGTGTCGCGGGACAACCGCCGCGTCTACGACATGCGCGCCGTACTCGACGTCATCTTCGACAGCCCAGACTGGTTCGAGGTGCAGCCGCAGTACGGCAAGGCGATCATCTGCGGGCTGGCCCACCTCGGCGGTCACCCGGTTGCGGTGGTGGCCAACCAGCCTCAGGTGCTGGCGGGCTCCATCGACGCCGACGCCGCCGACAAGGCCGCGCACTTCATCATGGTGGCCGACTCGTTCCACCTGCCCATCGTCTTCCTCGCCGACAATCCCGGCATGCTGCCCGGCAGCCGCTCCGAGCGCAGCGGCGTGCTGCGTGCCGGCGCACGGATGTTCGCCGCGCAGACGGCCGCCACCACGTTGAAGCTGCATCTGACGCTGCGCAAGGCGTACGGGTTCGGGTCGATGGTCATGTCGCTGTTGGGCTTCGACCATCAGGTCGCGACCTTCGCCTATCCCGGGGCGACGATGGGCGCCATGAGCGCCGCGGCGCTCAGCCGCGCGTCACACGCCGGCGAGGACCTCTCGGCCAAGCTGCGCAACGCCGAGCTGGAGGCGTCCTTCCGGTCGGCCGAACACATGGGCTTCGACGAACTCATCGATCCCCGGGAGACGCGCGACGCGTTGCTCGCGTCCTTGAAGCGCGGCCTGTCCAGCAGGCAGGCCGCCGCCGAACCGGTCACCCGGACCGTCATCATGCCGTGATTTTTTCTGCACGCGCTACTTAGCGGCGCGGTAGGCCGCGACGATCGGCTCGAGCTCGTCGGGGGTGGCGCCGTGCATGATGAGCGCGTCGGCCCCGTAGTCGAATTCCTTACGGACGCGATCCACACACTGCTGCGCGGACCCGGTGGCCGAGGGCTCCAGCCATTCCTCGGGGATCAGCGTCGCGATGTGCTCGATCTGCTCGGCGGTGCCCTTGTGATCGATCCCGCCCGCGATCGAGGTGACCACCGGGTCGTCGCGAAACCGTTGCAGCACAGCGGGATCCCAGTTGTTGGTCTGCACCAGCAGATCGCCGTAGCCCTGCAGGTAGGTGGCCAGCCGCGCCACGGTCTTCTTCAGCCGCAGTTCTTCGGGCAGATGGTCACCGACGGTGGCGAAGCACGACCACACCCGCACGCTGTCCGGGTCACGGCCGGCCTTCTCGGCGGCCGACTTCACGATTTTGACGCTGCGCTGCAAGGTCTCCGGGGTGAAATAGGTGTGCAGTACGACGTCGTCAAACACGCGCCCCCCGAGCGCGAGGGTGTTGGGACCGAAGGCCACCAGCGCCAGTCGAATATCCTCGTTGAAGTCGGGATCGAGAAACAGGATGGGGTACTTGCCCATCGGGCCGTCGTGATTGAAGATCAGCTCGCCATGCCACAGCCGCCGCATGACCTGGGCCCAGTCCTCCATCTGCGCCGTCGTCACCGCCGGGATGCCGAAGGCCCCGTAGATCGCGGCGATGCCTCGGCCGACGCCCAGGGTGAACCGGCCGCCCGACAGGCGATGCATCGTGGTCGCCCACGACCCGGTGATCAGCGGATGACGGGTGTTGTGATTGGTAGCGGCGGTGGCGATCTGCATCCGGTTGGTCACCGCGCAGGCCGCCCCGACCAGCGACGACGCCTCCTTGACATTCCACCGCTCTGAGATGAAGGCGGTGCCGAAGCCGAGTTCCTCGCCGCGGCGGGCCTCGTCCATCAACGTCGCCGGGCCCTCACCGCCCGCCCCGGCCAACAGGTAGAACCCCAATTCATCAAGCGTCCGGTCAGTCAATTCCAAACCCCTTGCTGGTAGCCGCCGTTCCAAACCTCGGTTATCTTGCCATCGACTACGCGGAACACCTCGATGCTGGCGATATTGGTCTCGGTGCCGTCCTTGGTGGTGATCGTCGAGTCGTAGACGATCGCCACGTGCTCGCCGTCGTCGCCCTCGATGACGATGTTGAGGTCGAAGTGCAGCGAATCGGCCAGCTCCCACATGTCCACCACCCGCTGCACCGCTTCGGCGTGGGTCAGCGTGCGCGCACCACCGACCTCGTGCCGAATCACCGTGTCGCCCAACAATTCCTCGGCCAGCTCGATGTTGCGTTCGTTCCACACGACGAGGTTGTAGAGCTCGACCACGGTTCGCGCGGTCCAAGTGGGTGCCATCAGTCGGGCACCGAGTCGTCCGCTTTCAGCGCGGCCACCTCGCCCAGGAATCGGTCGGTGATGCGCTGCACCCGTCGCGAGAAGATGTGCCCGACGTGGCTGCCGTCGTACCAGTACAGTTGGCCGCCCCAGCGCTCCTGCAATGCGTCGGTGGGCTCGCGCATCGCCATCCGGTCGTGCCACGCCCCGACGATGAGCCGGCGCTGCGGCGGCGGGGACGGAATGACCGCCAAGGGATCGATCACCGAGGTCAGCTTCGTGACCGCCGGCGATTCCAGCAGCTCGCGGAATCCCTCGCGCGATGAGCCCCACCGTTGCAGGTGCCGCGCGATCATGGCGTTGAGCCCCAGGATGGGCGTGTAGAGCGCGACCGCGTCGGTCTGCTTTTCCAGGTGGGAGACCAGCGCGGCCACCGGGCTTCCCATCGAAATCCCCGCCACCACAACGGCCGTGGCCTGCGGCCGCACCCAGCGCACGACGGCGCGCACCTCGGAAACCACGCGCATCATTCCCGCCACGTTGCCCAACGGATCCATGTCGGGATAGGCCGGCCATTGGCGTCGCCGGCAGCCGTGGCCGGGCTGCACCGGCATCGCCACGTTGTACCCGAGCTTGTGATGGATGCGTCCGATCCGGGACAGCAGCAGGTCCTCGGTGCCACCCTGGCCCGCGCCGTGCACCCACACCAGCCACGGCCTGGGCCCGTCGCCGTGCCGGCACAGGTGCACCACCGCCCGCGCCGGGCCGCCCAAACCCTCGGCCGCCAGCGTGGCCGGCAAGGCAGGGTCGTGCTCGAAAGCCATCCGCTCGTAGCCAAGGCCTGCGATGCTGCGCCTGCGAATCGACGTCGGCCGCAACGGGTTCGGGTCGGCGTGCGCCCGGTCGATGCCCAGCGAGGAGAGCTCCTCGGCCGCCGCGGTACACCCATCCAACGGCCGCATCGGTGCAGGGCTTCGGCCCAGCAGCGAAAAGGCGCTCAGCACAAGTTCATCGAGCATCGCCTCGCCGAACTGACGCGCACCGCGCGGCGAGAGCGGGGACCAACCGGTCGACTCGCGCAGGCCGGCCACCGTGCGCGGCATCAGCATGCCCAATTCGCGGGCCACATCTCTGGCCAGGCTCAGCCCGCTCAACGCCGTCGCCATGTCGCTCACCTTCGCCAGCTAGACCAGTTTGAACCCGATGTATCCGCCGGCGGCGATTTCGTCGCAGCGGCGCCGGTATTCGGGTATCCCGCCGGTATAACCCATGTACATCCGTTTCTTGCCGGGCACGTTGCCACCGTTGTACCAGGAGTTGCACGACGGATGAACCAGGACGGTCGGCGCAACGAGCGCGGTGGCGTGGTCGATCCATTCCTGCTGGGCGCTGCTGAGCGCCTCGATGGTGCGGATGTCGTTGGCGCGCAGATACGCGATGCAGTCACCGATCCACTCCACGTGCTGTTCGAGGGCGGCGACGAAGTTGGTCGCGGCGCTCGGGCTGCCCGGCCCCTGAACCGTGAACAGGTTCGGGAAGCCGGCGACCGCGAGGCCGAGATACGACAGCGGCCCCTCGGTGGCCCAGAACTCGCCCAGCGACATTCCCCCGCGACCGCGCACATCGATGCGGCTGAGCGCACCGGTCATGGCGTCAAAGCCGGTGGCGTACACGATGACATCGAGTTCGTGCATCCGGTCCTCGGTGCGGATTCCGGTCGGTGTCACCTCGCGGATCGGCGACTTCCGCAGATCGACCAGGCTGACGTTGTCCCGGTTGAACGTCTCGTAGTAACCCTGGTCGATGATCGGCCGCTTACAGGCAAAGGGGTGTACCGGCACCAACGAGGCGGCCGTGTCGGGATCTTTGACGATCCGGGCCACCGCCTCGCCGTACAGCCTGGCGGCCATCCGATTGGCTTCGATGTCGAAGAAGATGTCACCCCAGTTCAGCGCCCCCATCACGCCGTTCTCCTCGATGGCGCGCAATTGTTCTTCGCGGGTCGCCGACTTCAGCGGCGGTCGGCCGAGCATGTCCAGCAGCACGGAGAAGGCGCTCAACCGCGCCGCCCCGATCGGGTGGGCGCGTTGGGCCGCCCGGATGTCGGCGTAGCGGGCCTTCATGTCGTCCAGTTCGCCCGGTTCGAACCGATGCACCCGCCAGGGCAGGGTGTAGGCGGGCGAGCGCTGAAACACCGACAGGTGCAACGCTTCTCGGGCTACCACGGGGATGAGCTGAACGCCTGTCGAACCGGTGCCGATGACACCGACCCGCTTGCCGGTGAGGTCCACGCCGCCCTCCGGCCAGCGGCTGGTGAACAGGGAGGTCCCGGCGAAGGTATCCATTCCGGGGATGTCGGGTTCCAGCGGCACCGACAGAATTCCGGAGGCGGCGACGACGAACGGGACCCGGAAGGTTTCGCCGGTCTCGGTGCGCACCTGCCACCGGCCGGCTTCTTCCTCGAACGTCATCGCGACGACCTTGGCGCCGAACTGGATGTCGCGGCGAAGGTCGAGCCGGTCGGCCACGAAGTTCAGATAGGCCTCGATCTCGGGCTGGGCCGGCATCGACTCCGTCCATACCCACTCCTGCTGAATATCTTCGGAGAAGCTGTAGGAGTATTCGATGCTCTCGATATCGCAGCGCGCGCCCGGGTACCGGTTGAAAAGCCAGGTTCCGCCCACCTTTTCGGCCATCTCCAGCACGCGCGTGCGCAGCCCGAGTTGCCGCAGCCGGTGCAGCATGTACAGCCCGGAGAAACCGGCGCCGATGACGAGCACGTCGAACGAGGTATCAGCTTTTGCCATCGTCACCGCCGGTGATCTTCAGGATGGTTCGGGTGAGGTGCAGCGACTTGATCTGCCAACGACCGTCCCGTTTCTGGTAGGTCTCGTGGTAGTGGCCGGCGCCGTACAACTCGCGGCCGTCACCGAAGATCAGCAGGTCCTCCATCGCCCAGATGCCGGCCGCGGTGGTCGCGGAGGTGAGCGTGATCTCGGGGGTGTGACAGTGATGTTTGGTGGCGACTCCCTCGAGCCCGCCCATCACCATCGGCGCGAAGTTCTGCACGCCTTCGATCGGTGGCGCGGTCTGCGGGTCGGCACCGGCGGTGGACACCGCCATATCGAGGGTCACCACGACATCGGTGGTGAACACGTCGCGCCAGGACTCGAGGTCTTTGGTGTCCAGGAAGCGGCAGTAGCGCGCCTTCAGTTGTCGGATGGCTTCCAGCTCGTCAGCCGCTGTCGTCATTTCACTCCTTGCCGTGTGCCGGCCGGACTGCTGAAATCTATACTGTAATGGATTTAGTATCAACGATGGCGAGAGGCGCTGGTGTGAAAGTCCCGTTCACCTGGAAGGTCACCGGCTGGTTCATGGTCGGCTGGTCCCCGGAGTTTCCCGTCGGCGAGGCGCGGCCGCTGCAGTATTTCGGCGAGGACCTGGTGGCCTACCGCGACGAGCAGGGCGAGCTGCACGTCCTGGAAGCGCACTGCAAGCACCTGGGCGCCCACCTCGGCCACGGCGGCAAAGTCGTCGGCGACTGCGTCGAGTGCCCCTTCCACGGCTGGCGCTGGGGCCCGGACGGCTGCAACAAATACATCCCCTACCAGCCCGACCGGCCCAACCGCGGGCTACGGCTGAAGGTGTATCCCGTCCGCGAGCAGTACGACTGCGTCTTCGTCTGGCACCATCCGGACGGCAAGGAGCCGCAGTGGGAGATGCCCGACATCTTTCACAAGTTCCCGCAATTCGAGACGGACCCCGCGGCCTATTACCGCGCATACCCGGAGTTCTCCCGGCGTGCGGAGCGCGAACCGGTGCACCCGCAGATCGTGGCCGAAAATGCGCCCGACAGTGCGCATTTCGAGTACGTGCACCACGCCACCGTGACGCCCAGGGTGCTGGAGTGGAGGATCGTCGACCAGGAATGGCAGTTCATCGCCGGCTGGCCCGACGCGCGCAGCGACAACCCGGACGACCTCGCATTGCGGTTCCACAGCCACCTGTTCGGCCTCGGCGGCGCGATCAGCGTCTTCGAGGGCGCCCAGAATCATCGGCTGATCTTCACCTGCACGCCGGTCGACGACGAATGCTCGGACCTGTTCTACTCGATCTGGTGGCCGCGACTGCCCGGCGACACCGCGGATGTCCCCGAGGGCAAACTGCGGGAGGTCATCGAGAAGCAGTTCCTGTCCACCGTGTTCGACGATTTGCAGATCTGGCGTTACCAGAAGTACGTCGAACACCCCGCGCTGTCGAAGACGGACGCGAAAGGCTATATGGCGCTGCGGAAGTGGGCGACCCAGTTCTACGACGTCGCGCCGGTGGGCGCCCCCGCATGACGGATCGGCTGGCCGAACTGATCGCGCCCGCGCACACCGCACTCGTCACCCAGGAGTGCCAGGGCGCGGTGATGGGTCCCGACGCCGGGCTGGCGATGCTCGCCGAGGAAGCCCGCCGCGAAGCGCTGCCCAACATCGCGCGCCTGCTGCCGGCAGCCCGGGCGGCCGGGGTGCGCATCGTGCACTGCCTCGTGCAGCGCCGGTCCGACGGGCTCGGCTCCAACCACAACGCAAAGATCTTCGCGATGGGCGGCGGGAACCGGGTGGACATCACGCCCGGCACGCCGGGTGCGGAACTGCTGCCCGAATTGGGGCCGGAGCCTTCGGATTTGGTGTTGCGCCGCTGGCACGGCGTGGGCCCGATGGGTGGCACGGACCTGGACGCGGTGCTGCGCAATCTCGGGGTGTCGACCATTGTCGTGGTGGGCGTCTCACTGAACATCGCCATCCCCAACCTCGTCATGGACGCCGTCAACGCCGCCTACCGGGTGGTCGTCCCCCGCGATGCGGTCGCCGGCATACCCGCCGACTATGGTGCAGCGATGATCGCCAACACGCTGTCGCTGCTGGCCACCATCACAGGTACCGAGGACCTGCTGCGGGCCTGGGACGAAGGAACGCGATGACCGATACCGCGCCGGAAGTTCGTGGCGGATTTCCCGACGTCAGACCCGTCGAGAATGCCCCTGCGGAACTGGGCCCGTTCGTCGCCGCGCTGCGCCGGCTGCAGGACCTGACGGTGTCCACCAGGCCCGATCCCGAGTTGTGGGCCGCCGCGGCCGCGCACCTGGAGAACGCCTGCGCGCTGCTCGACGGCCACCAGGTCCCGGAGACCGAGGCGGTGGCCGGCCGGGTGCTGACGCTGCCCGGGCTGGCCCATCCCCTGATGCCGCCCTGGCTGGTGACCGAATCCGGTCCCGAGGGCGTGACGATGGCCGGTCACTTCACCACCTCGCACATCGGCGGGAACCGGGCCGTGCACGGCGGCATGATCCCGCTGTTCTACGACTGGCTGTTCGGCATGGTGGTGACGTCCGCGGACATCCGCCCGACGCGCACCGCCTTCCTGCACGTCGACTACCGCAACATCACCCCGATCGACCAGCCACTGACGGCCCGGGGCCGCATCACCGACATCGAGGGCAGGAAGGTTTTCATTGACGCTACTATGATAGCCGCCGATGGAACCTTGCTCAGCGAAGCCAACGGCCTGATGGTCCGACTGCTCCCCCACCAGCCGTGAGAGGCACGATGTCCGACACCACAACAACATTCACGGTCCCGGCCGTCGCGAAGGCCGTCGCCGCCGCGATCCCCGATCGCGAGCTGATCATCCAGGGCGATCGGCGCTACACCTATGCGCAGGTGATCGAACGCTCCACCCGGCTGGCCGCGTACCTGCATTCGCAGGGGTTGGGCTGCCACACCGAGCGCTCCGCGCTCGGCGGTCATGAAGTGGGCCAGGATCTGTTGGGCCTCTACGCCTACAACGGCAACGAATTCGTCGAGGCGTTGCTGGGCAGCTTCGAGGCGCGCGTCGCCCCGTTCAACGTCAACTTCCGCTATGTGAAGAGCGAGCTGCAATACCTGCTGGCGGACGCCGGCGCGACCGCGCTGCTCTACCACGCCGCGTTCGCACCGCGAGTCGCCGAGATCTTGCCCGAGCTGCCACAGCTGCGCGTGCTGATCCAGATCGCCGACGACTCGGGTAACGAGTTGCTCGAGGGCGCGGTCGATTACGAGGCCGCGCTGGCGTCGGTGTCTCCGGAGCCGCCGCCCGTGCAGCACTCCGCCGACGACCTGTACGTCCTGTACACCGGTGGCACGACGGGAATGCCGAAGGGCGTGTTGTGGCGCCAGCACGACATCTTCATGACGTCCTTCGGCGGACGGAACCTGATGACCGGCGAGCCGTCGAGCTCCATCGATGAGATCGTCGAACGCGCCGCCTCCGGGCCGGGCACCAAGCTGATGATCCTGCCCCCGCTGATCCACGGTGCGGCCCAGTGGAGTGTGATGACCGCGATCACCACGGGCCAGTCCGTCGTGTTTCCCACGGTCGTCGACCATCTAGACGCCGAGGACGTGGTGCGCACCATCGAGCGGGAGAAGGTCATGGTGGTCACGGTGGTCGGTGACGCGATGGCGCGCCCCCTGGTCGCCGCCATCGAGAAGGGGATCGCCGATGTGTCGTCGCTGGCGGTCGTCGCCAACGGCGGCGCCCTGCTGACCCCGTACGTCAAGAAACGCTTGATCGAGACGCTGCCGAACGCCGTCGTGGTCGACGGTGTCGGATCGTCGGAGACCGGGGCGCAGATGCACCACATGTCGACGTCCGGGGCGGTGGCGACGGGGACCTTCAACGCCGGGCCGGACACTTTCGTTGCCGCCGAGGACCTTTCGGCGATCCTGGCACCCGGGCACGACGGGATGGGCTGGCTGGCGCAGCGGGGCTACGTTCCACTCGGCTACAAGGGCGATGCGGCCAAGACGGCCAAGACCTTCCCGGTGATCGACGGCGTGCGCTACGCCGTCCCCGGCGACCGCGCGCGCCACGGCGCCGACGGCTCCATCGAGTTGCTCGGCCGCGATTCGGTGACCATCAACTCCGGCGGCGAGAAGATCTTCGTCGAGGAGGTCGAAACGGCCATCGCGTCACATCCCGCCGTCGCCGACGTGGTGGTCGCCGGCCGGCCCAGCGAACGGTGGGGCCAGGAGGTCGTCGCCGTGGTGGCGCTGGCTGAAGGTGCCAGCGCCGAAGCGGCGGAACTGGTGGCCCACGCCGCGCAGACGCTGGCGCGCTACAAGCTCCCCAAAGCGATCGTGTTCCGCGCGGCCATCGAGCGGAGCCCGTCCGGCAAGGCCGACTACCGGTGGGCGCGCGAGCAGGCGGTCAATGGCTGACCGGCAGCGCCGGTAGCCGCTGAGGAGGGCGCAGGCCATGTCATTGCTGCAGAAGGACGAGACGCTGACGGCCTCGGCCCAGGTGCGCGCGTCGGCCGACCAGGTTTACGCCGTGATCGCCGACGTCACCAGGATCCCCGAGTGGAGTCCCGAGACGCGACGCGCAACGTGGCTGTCGCCCAACCGTTTTCGCGCTTGGAACCGCCGACGGCTCGGCCGGTGGCGGACGGATGCCGAAGTCGTCGACGCGTGGCCCGGACACAAGTTTTCGTTCGTGGTGCAGGCCATGGGCGGCGACTGGACGCAATGGACATACCTGATCGAACCCGGTACCACTGCGGGTACCGCGCGCCTCACCGAAACCTTCCGGATGTGCGTGCCGTTGCCGCTCGGCGCTGTGGTTTTCGAGCGCCTGTTCCTGTTCGTCCGGGATCGTCGTAGCGATCTGCAAAAGAACCTCGAGACGTCCGTGGGTCGGATCAAAGCGATTGTGGAGGCAGGGAACTCATGAAGTACCAAGGCCGTGTCGCCGTGGTGACGGGTGCCGGCTCGGGCATCGGCCGCGCCTTGACGCGGGCACTGACCGAAGAAGGCGCGCACGTCGCGGCGTCCGACATCGATCCGAATGGCCTGGCCGAAACCCAGGCCGGGTGTCCGCCCGGGCAGGTCACGCCGTATCGGGTCGACGTCGCCGACCGGGATGCGGTGCTGGGCTTCGCCGACGAGGTGCACCGGCAACACGGGCCCGCCTCGCTGGTGTTCAACAACGCCGGAGTCGACCTGTTCGCCGGCGTGGCGGACATGTCCTGGAAGGACTTCGATTGGCTGATGGGCATCAACGTCGGCGGCGTCGTCAACGGCACCAAAGCCTTTCTGCCGCAACTGATCGAGGCAGGCTCCCCCCGGAGCCCCTCCCGACTGGTGAACCTGTCCAGCGCGTTCGGTCTCATCGCGATTCCCTACCAGGGCGCTTACAGCACTTCAAAGTTCGCGGTGCGTGGCTTCACCGAGGCGCTGCGCCAGGAGATGATCATGGAAGGCCGTCCGGTGACCGTGCACTGCGTGCATCCCGGCGTGGTGCGGACCAACTTCGGCGCGAACATGCGCACCTCGGATACCGAGGATCCCGATCTCGCGGCCAAGCTCTTCGACCGGACGGCGCTGACCTCGCCCGCCAAGGCCGCTCGGCTCATTCTGCGTGGCGCGGAGAAGAATCGGGCCCGGATCCTCATCGGCCCCGACGGGCGGGCGATGGCGGCGATGCCGCGGCTGCTCGGCGTGCGCTACGCGGACCTGCTGGCCCGCGCCGCGAGGCTGACCAGCCCGGGATCCGCACGCGCCGACCGCTAGACCTCGCTAGCCGCGCGGGTGGCCGCGGAGCCGCCGGCGGGTGCGAGCGCGTGTCATGCGCATCATCACCTCGGCGCCCAGCCGCAGGGGCCGGCCGAACGGCGGCGCCGCGCTTCCGGTGATGCTGAAGGGCAGGTCATTGCCCACCACCGTGCGGTGATGACTGAACGCATCGAAACCGGCCTTGCCGTGGTAGGCGCCCATCCCGCTGCGGCCCACTCCCCCGAACGGCGCCGCCGACGGGATCATCTGCGCCGCAAAGTCATTGCGGGCGACCCCACCGCTTCGGGTGCTGCGGACGAAGGCCCGGAATTCGGCATCGTCGGGTCCGTACCAGTACGCCACCAGCGGCGTCGGTCGGGCATTGATGTATTCGATGGCCTCGGCCGGCCGCGAATACGCCTTGACGACGAGAACCGGACCGAAAACCTCCTCGCCGGCGATCTTCATGCCGTCGTCGACATCACGGATGATGGTGGGTGCGATCTTGCGGGAGGCACGGTCCGACAGCGACTCCCCCACCGGCGCAATGGTTTCCACCGTGGCACCCCTGCCCCGCGCATCCTCGATCAGCCCGACGACTCGGTCGAAATTCGCCTGATTGACACTCGAGCAGTAGTCCTTGTTCGCCACGATCGTGGGGAACATGTCCCGCAGGGTGTGTCGCGCGGCGTCAACGAAGGCCTCCAGCTTCTCCTCGGGCACGAACACGTAGTCGGGGCACACGCAGACCTGGCCCCCGTTGACCATGCGAGCCTGGGCGATCCGTGCCGCCGCGCGCCGAACGTCGGCAGCCGGTGCGACGACGACGGGGTTCTTGCCCCCGAGCTCCAGCGTCACCGGAACCAGATTCTGTGCCGCCGAGCGCTGCACCAGCGCCCCGACCGACGGTGAGCCGGTGAAGAAGAGATGGTCGAACGGCAACCCTGCGAAGGCCGCCGCCACGTCGGCACCACCGGTGACGACGTGCAACTCGTCGGGGTCGAAGTACTCCGGTGCCAGCGAGGCCATCAGATCGGCGGTATGCGAGGTGACCTCCGACATCTTGATCATCGCCCGGTTGCCGGCCGCGAACGCGGTGGCCGCGGGCAGGACAACGAGATTGAGCGGGAAGTTCCACGGCCCGATGATTCCGATCACCCCGAGTGGTGAGGGCTGAACCTCCGCCCGCAGTCCGCACAGCCGCGCGGCCGGCAGCAGCTTGGTGGGCCGCATCCACTGGGCCGCATGGGATCTGGTGTGCTCGATGACCGAGAACATCCCGATGACCTCGGTGAACAAGGTAGCGGCCTTGGAGCGGGTGCCGAAGTCCGCCGCCATCGCCTCCACGAACGCATCGGTGTGGTCCACCACGAGTGCCATCAACCGATCGATGCGGTTGCGCCGCACCGCCAGCCCGGGCGGCCCCTCATCCACGAACGCCTGGCGCTGCCTCGCAAGGACGGCGCCCAGCTCAGCGACCCGCCGTTCGAGTGCGGCGGGAGCGTGTCCGTCGAGTGTGCTCATGAATCACCTTCGGTATCCAACCCGCGAGCGACCTCGCCGGTAATGCCCATATTGCCTACTGTAATAATTACAGTACGATCTTACGAAGAAGTGTTCGATCGTGCTGAGATCAAGATGCTGGAGATCAGGTGACGACCAACGTTCACACCGCCGCCGGTGCCGGCGACGAAACCGTCAGCCTGCGAGACCCCTACCCGTTCTTTGCCCGCAAACGGCGGGAGGCCGGCGTGTTCGCCGGCACGGTGATGGACTATTCCAAGACCCCGGAGTCGCTGCTGCCCAAGCAGGAGTACTCCGCGATGTCGTTCGACGCCGTCAACACGGTGTTCCGGGACGGCCGGGTGTTCAGCTCCAAGCCGTACGACAAGACCATCGGCCTGTTCATGGGGCCGACGATTCTGGCGATGGAGGGCAAGAAGCACCGTGAACACCGCAACCTGGTGTCCGCGGCCTTCAAATCCAAGGCGCTGGCCCGCTGGGAGCCGACCATCGTGCGGCCGATCTGCAATGCCCTGATCGACGAGTTCATCGGAACCGGCACAGCCGACCTGGTCCGGCAGTTCACGTTCGAGTTTCCCACCCGGGTCATCGCCCGGCTGCTCGGGTTGCCCGACGAAGACCTGCCGATGTTTCACACCCGCGCCGTGCAGTTGATCAGCTACCACGTCAACTACGAACGCGCCTTCGAGGCTTCGACGGCGCTCAAGGACTATTTCGTCGAGCAGATCGAACAGCGCAAGTCCAAGCCCACCGAGGACATCATCGGCGACCTGGTCACCGCGGAGATCGACGGCGAAAAGCTCACCGACGAAGCGATTTATTCGTTCCTGCGGCTGCTGCTGCCCGCCGGCCTGGAGACCACCTACCGCTCCTCGGGGAACCTGCTGTATCTGCTGCTCACCCACCCGGAGCAGTTCGCCGCGCTGCAAGCCGACCGCGAGCTGCTGGCACCGGCCATCGAGGAAGGGCTGCGCTACGAGACACCGCTGACCACCGTGCAACGCTTCACGACCGAAGACACCGAGTTGGAAGGCGTGCAGATTCCGGCCCGTTCGGTGATCGGGGTGTGCATCGGTTCGGCGAACCGCGACGAGCGGCGCTGGGACCGCGCCGAAGAGTTCGACATCTTCCGCAAGCACACGCCCCACATCTCGTTCGCCGCCGGGGAGCACACCTGCCTGGGTTTGCATCTGGCGCGGCTGGAAACACGCGTCGCGATGGAATGCCTGCTGAACCGGCTGACCAACCTCGCCCTGTTGACAGACGATGACCCGCACATCCACGGTCAGCCCTTCCGGTCCCCGAATGCGCTTCCGGTGACGTTCGACGCGAAGTAGGGTCGGCAAAATGGTCAAAGTCATGTCGGGCTTCCGGGTCTTGGAGCTTGCGCAGTTCACCTTCGTTCCGGCGGCGGGAGCCATCCTGGCCGACTGGGGAGCGGACGTCATCAAAGTCGAACACCCGGCCCGCGGCGACACCCAGCGCGGGTTCTTGAATATGGGTGGCATTCAAGTCGATCCGGAACGACACCCGCTGATGGAACATCCCAACCGCGGCAAACGCAGCGTCGGCATCGACGTCTCCACGCCCGGCGGTCAGGAGGTCATCTACGAGCTCGCCAAGACCGCGGACGTGTTCCTCACCAACTACATGCCCGCGCAGCGCCAGAAGCACAAGTTCGACGTGGAGCACATTCGGGCGGTGAACCCGAACATCGTGTACGCCCGTGGCTCGGCCTACGGCGACAAAGGCGCCGAGCGTGACACCGGCGGCTATGACGGCACGGCGTTCTGGACGCGCAGCGGCATCGGGTACGCCCTGACCCCCGAGGAGCTGGGCGGCGCACTGGGACAAGGCATTCCCGCGTTCGGCGATTCGATCGGCGGCATGTTCATCGCCGGTGGCATCTCGGCCGCGCTGCTGCATCGCGAGCGCACCGGTGAGGCCGTCGAGCTCGACGTGTCGCTGCTGAGCACTGCCTGGTGGGCGGCCGGCGCCAGCGTGACGCAGGGCATGGAGACCGGCGAGGTCATGCGCACCCCCATGCCGGGTTCCGGCGCGCCGTCGGTGAATCCCTTCATGGGCAACTACGAAACGTCCGACGGCGGCACGATCAACCTGTGCATCATCAGCCCGACCGGGCTGATCCGCGACACGTTCGAACACCTGGGCATCCCCGAGGCGGCCGACGATCCCCGCTTCTCCGACGTGCTCCCGCTGATCCAGAACGCCGACGCCGCCGCCGAACTGATCGCAAAAGCTTTCGCCGCCAAGCCCTTTGCCTATTGGCGACAACACCTTAAGACCATGAAGGGCCAATGGGCGCCGTTCCAGAGCCTCATCGACCTGGTCGACGACGAGCAGGCGATCGCCAACGACATGATCGCCGAAGTCGAGCTCGCCGGCGGCGGCAAGCCGTTCCGCGTGGTCCGCGGCCCCGTCCAGTTCAACCACGAGCCGTTGACGACGACGCGGGCGCCGCAGGCCAGCGAGCACACCGAGCTGGTCCTGATGGAGCTCGGCATGGACTGGGACCGGATCGACGAACTCAAGAATGCAGGAGCTATTGCGTGAGGAGTGGCGCGGCGTGAATGATGTCGCCATCATCGGCGTGGGCTTACACCCGTTCGGGCGCTTCGAGGGCAAGTCGGCGATGCAGATGGGCGTCGACGCGATCCACGCCGCTGTCGCCGACGCCGGTATCGCTTGGCGCGACGTCCAATTCGCCACCGGCGGCAGCTGGACGGTGGCCAACCCGGACGCGATCGTCGGCATGGTCGGGCTGACCGGCATCCCGTTCACCAACGTGTTCAACGCGTGCGCGACCGCGGCCAGCGCGGCCAAGGCGTGCGCCGACGGTATCCGACTGGGCGACTACGACATCGGCATCGCCATCGGACTGGACAAGCACCCGCGCGGCGCGTTCACCGAAGACCCCGCCCTGGTCGGCATGCCGCGCTGGTATGCGCAGAACGGGCAGTATCTGACCACCCAGTTCTTCGGCATGAAAGCCAACCGTTACCTGCACGACCACGGCATCTCGCAGCAGACCCTGGCCAAGGTCGCGGCCAAGAACTTCCGCAACGGGGCCATGAATCCCAACGCCTTTCGCCGCAAGCCGATCTCCGAGGAAGACATCCTCAACTCGACGATGCTCAATTATCCGCTGACCCAGTACATGTTCTGCGCGCCCGACGAGGGCGCCGCCGCCGTGGTCATGTGCCGGGCGGACATCGCGCACCGCTACACCTCCAAGCCCGTCTACCTGCGGGCGGTGGAGGTCCGCACCCGCCGCTACGGAGCCTACGAGGTGAACACCACGTGCGCCCCGGTCGAAGAAGACGTGGCCCCAACGGTTTACGCCGCCCGCACCGCCTTCGAGAAGGCGGGCATCGCCCCCGACGATGTCGACGTGATCCAGTTGCAGGACACCGACGCCGGCGCCGAGATCATTCACATGGCCGAGTGCGGGTTCTGCGAGCACGGCGATCAGGAGAAGCTACTGGCCGACGGCGCCACCGAGATCAACGGTGCGATGCCGGTCAACACCGACGGCGGGCTGATCGCCAACGGCGAGCCCATCGGCGCCTCCGGTTTGCGGCAGATCCACGAGATCGTGCGCCAGCTCCGCGGTGAGGCGGGCGATCGTCAGGTGCCCGGCAACCCCAAGGTGGGATTCACGCAGCTCTACGGCGCGCCGGGCACCGCCGCGGCGACCATCCTCACGACCTGACGGCGTCAAGAGGCTTTCTGCGCGACCGCGCGAAAGTGCACGACGTCTTCCCTGCGGTTTCCTGTTGCGTGGGTGAACTCGAAGCCCGCCGGTTCGGCGAGGTCGCGTAACTGCGGCACGCTCAGCCGGTCGGGATCGGACGGCATCTCCACGAAAACAAGTCGGCCGCCTGGCCTCAAGACGCGGTGCAGCGAGCGTAAGCATGCCTGCTGGTCGGGCACCTCCCCTATCACCGCCGCCAGAAACGCCACATCAAAAGCGTTGTCGGGGAACGGGAATTGCTCACTTGCCTGCCCACTGGTAAAGCCGACATCAACGAAGCCGGCCCGCTCGAGTCGGCGCCGAGCCTTCTCCAGCATCTCCGGCTGGAGGTCGAACAAGTCGAGCCTGCCATCGGTGAGCTGGCGAGCGATCTCGACGCTGAAGAAACCCGGGCCCGGTCCGAGTTCGAGAACCCGCTCGGTGCCGGTCAGGTCCAAGGCGTCGATGATGCGCCGCGGCGGCATCAGCGCTCGCCGAACTGGATTGTCCAGAAGAAACGTCGCTTGATGCGGAAAGGGGGACGGTCCCGGATCGCGCCTTTTCCGCAGCAGCGCGCCCACCCATGTTGTCGCCATCAGACCTCCTTCCATCGAAGTTAGGGTACCCTAACTCGACGGCAGGAAGCAACGGCGTCGGCAAGCCGGGGGCGCGTCGAGTGTTAATCCTCGGCTTCGAGTGTCATTACCGGGCGACGACGCGCCGGCAAACCCCGCCGCAAATTCACACCCAAAGCCCTAGCTTCACATTGGATTTCGCTGGTGCGAAGCGCTAGCCGCGGCTACGAGGCTTTCTGCGCGACGGGCGCGTACGCCGGCTTGCCCAGACCCAGCACGTACTGCGCGATCATGTTGCGGAACACCTCGAGGGTGCCGCCATAGATCCCGACCAGCGGCGCGAACCGGTACACGTACTCGGCGGCGCCGTCGTCGGCCGCCCCGTCGGTGCCGACGGGCAGCGTCGACGCCGTGCCCAGGATGTCCATCAGATCCGGGGAGATGTCACGCATCGTCTGGGCCAGCGCGACGCGTCCGAAGATGCTGGGCGCGCTCAGGGAGGCTTCCATCCGCGCGGCGCTGCGGCCCAGGCGATAGGCCACCGCGGCGTCGTCGATAAGCCTGCGCCCGTTCGGGTCTGGCTGCGTTACTTTGGCCGCCGCCTTGTCCAGCGCGTCGGCCATGAAACCGGCCTGGTGCATCATGATCGACACGTCTTGCAGCCCGTCCGGTGCGGCCGCGACCGCCCCGTGCTCGGTGTTGAGGGGCTCGCGCAACACCGTCCAGCCCGCGTTCACGTCGCCCAGGCGATACTTGTCGTCGACGCGCACGTCGCTGTAGTAGACGATGTTGGTGCGGTCGCCGTCGACGGTGCGGATGCCCTGGATCTCGATGCCCGGGGAGTTCAGCGGAACCAGGAACATCGTGAGGCTCTTGTGCTTCTGCGCACCCGGGTCGGTGTTGGTGATGAGGAAGACGAACTGGCAGTTGTGCGCGCCGGTGGTGAACATCTTGGAACCGTTGATAATCCAGCCCCCATCTCCCGAGCCGTCACGCACCGCGCGGGTCTTGCAGGTGGCGATGTCGGACCCGCCCTCGGGTTCGGTGTAGCCCAGGCATAGCCGGACATGCCCGCTGAACACGCCCGGCAACACCTCGTCCCGCAGCTCGGCCGAGCCGAACTTCGCGACCGAGCGGGCCACCATGGCGGTGGTGCCCCAGGTCACCCAGGGCACGTGCGCGCGCCGCTTCTCCAGTTCCCAGATGCGCCGACGCACCCTGCTGAAGCCGCCGTCGGCCTCCGACTTCCATTCGCGTTCGAGGTAACCGGCGGCGCCCAATGCCAGGTGCACTCCTTCGTCGAAGTTGTCACCCGTTTCGCGGTCCCGGCGCTTGACGTCCTCGGTCACATGCGTGCGCAGGAAGTCGCGCGCTTCTTCGAGGAACCGCTGATCGTCGTCGGACAGCGTGACTCGTGAGAAATCCACTTAGGCGCCCTTTCCACTTTCGCGCGCGGCGACCAGCTCGCCGACATACTTGGCGCTGGCGCCGGGATCCCCGCCGGCCAATGCCCAGCCACGGGCTCGCACCAGATATGCCGTCGCGGCGGCCTCCGCCGAAACACCAAGTCCCCCTTGGATATGCACCGCCATGGTCGCGGCCTTCGCCGCCTCCTCGGCCATGAACACGAACGCCGAGGGCGCCAGCTCCGGGCGCTCGTGCGGCTCGTTGTCGAGGAACCAGGCCGCGCGCCGCGCCAGGTTGCGACCGCCCTGCACGGTGATCGCGATGTTGGCCAGCGGATGCGAGATGCCCTGCAGCGTCGAAATCGGCACGCCCAACGTGTAGCGGGTCTTGGCGAATTCGGCGGCGATGGTCATGGTCTCCTCCACCAGGCCCACCAACGCCGCCGCGCTCAGCACCCGCCACTCATCCAGCGCCCGTTGATATTCCGCCAGCGCCTCGGATCCGCCGGCCAGCACGGTGCGGGTATCGGCGGACGCGGGATCCACCCAGGCCATCGGCAGCCGGCCGATGTTGTCCACCTTGGTCGGGCGCGTGCCGAACGTCAGCGCGACGACGTCGTCGCCGTCGCGCACGATGATCTGGTCGGCGATCGACCCGGTGGGCAAAAGCCGCGCCCCGACGGCGCTGTCGTGCTGCGGGTCGAAGGCCGCGAGTCGCTTGCCGTGGACCACATCAGGTTCGACCGCGCCGAGGCGCGCGAGCAGCCGTGCGGTGCAGACCTGGTCGATCCACGGTACCGGCGCCAGCGACCGGCCGATCTCCTCGGCCACCAGGGTCAGGTCGACGAGCGTCGCCCCGTCCCCGCCCGCGGATTCGGGCACCGCCATGGTCGTTGCGCCCATGGCGCACAACCGTTCCCAAAGATTCTTGTCGAAGCCGGTTTCCTCCGCGGCGCGCACGGTTTCGATCGAACAATGCGTCTTGAAGAAATCGCGGTAGGCGGCCTGCAACGCCTCGTGATCCGACGTCAGGCTGTAGTCGAGCCTACGTAGTTCATAGCGGTCCATCCTCAGCCTTCCTCCTGGCCACCGAAGAAGAATTCTTGGGCATTGTTGTAGAGATAGTTGTCGAGCACGTGGGCCGGCAGGTCCAGCCCGGCCGCTTCGGGAACCACGCGGTGCATTTTGAGCACCGGCCAGTCGGAAGCGAAGATCACCTTGTCCGGCCCGCGGGTCCGCATGTAGTGCAACAGGCTCTCCGGCAACCGTTTCGGCGACCACGCCGACGTCATCAACCGCAGGTTGGCGTATTTGATCAACAGCCTGATCGCGATGTCCCACCACGGGTCCGCACCGTGAATCATGCACAGCTTCAACTCCGGGAATCGCACGCAGACCCGGTCGAGGTGGATCGGATTCTGCACCTCCCCGGGGATCGGTGGCCCGGGGATGCCGGTGTTGATACACAGTGGCAGCTCGAGCTCGGCGCACTTGGTGTACAGCGGGTAATAGACGGCATCGCTGGGCGGGTATTGGCCGTCGCCCCAAAAGCTCGGTCCCACAGCGGCATAGGCGACGGGCAGGTCGTCGACGATGGCGGACAACTCACGCAGGGACGGCATCGGGCGCAGCAGGTTGACCCCACCCATCGCCAGGGCGAACCGGTCGGGCTTCTCCTCGACGAATTTCCGCGCGGTCACCGACGGCTTGGCCAGGTTGTCCATCAAGATCGCCTTGCGCACACCCTGGGCGTCCATCTCCTCGAGCAGCTTCGACAACTCGACCGGTGCGAACATGGACTCCGGCCCCTTGAAGTAGTCGTCCCGCACCTTGAGCATCCAGGTCGGCTGCTGCTCGGTCTCGCCGAAGTGCACGTTGACCAGGCAATCGATAGCTTTCATGTCGACATCGGCGCCTTTGCTGTTGCGTGACGTTTCGCCCAACGGTAATCGGCCTTCCCGTTGCCCAAGCGCTGAACCCGCTCGACGACGAGGAACTCCTTGGGCGCCTTGAACCGCGCCAGTCGCGACGTGCACAGCGTGTGGAGCTCCTCGGCGGTTCCGGTGGCGCCGTCGCGCAGTTCGACGAGCGCGACCAGCTCTTCGCCCCAGCGCTCGCTGGGCCGGCCGACCACCAGCGCGTCGGCGACCGCCGGGTGGGCGCGCAGCACCTCTTCGACCTCCTCGACGAAGACCTTCTCGCCGCCGGTGTTGACGACCAGCGAGTCGCGGCCGTACAACCGCAACGCGCCGTCGGCTTCCAGTGCGGCGCGGTCACCCGAGATCACCACTCGCTTGCCGTCGATCTCGGGGAAGGTCTTGCGGGTGGCGTCGGGATCGTCGAAGTAGCCCAACGGTATTCGCCCTTCCCGGGCGACCCAGCCCACTTCCGGCTCGCCGGGGGAAAGGAAGTGGCTGTAGTCCTCGGAAAGCACCAAGCCGCCTTCGCGCAGCGTGAAGGTGTCGGCCTGGGAGCCGCGCCGGCTGTGGCCGAAGCCCATGTTCCCCGTCTCCGATGAGCCGTAACCGTTGATGAGGGTGATGTGGGGTAACAGCTCCAGCAGGGCTTGTTGATACTTGGGATTCGTTGCGGCGCCGCCGGTCCCGATGGCGTACAGCGAGGGCAAGTCGTAGGAGCCGCCCTGCAGCTCGGCCACCAGTGGCGCGGCGTAGGCGTCGCCGACCATGGTCATCAGGCCGACCTTTTCGCGCTGCGCGGTCTCCCACACCAATCGCGGTTCGAGCTTGCGGCCGGTGTCATACATCACCACGGTGGTGCCGGCCATGATCGCCGAGAAGGCCGTCCACATGCCGGCCGCGTGCATCAACGGCGAGACGGCGAACCATGGCGCACCGGCGTTACCGCGCACCTTGTCGTGGATCTCTTCCGCGCAGGCATGATCGGCCCCCACCATGGAGGACACATAGATGTCGGACTGTCGCCACAGCACGCCCTTGGGCCGACCAGTGGTGCCGCCGGTGCAGATCATCAGCAGATCGTCCGGGGACGCCGTCACCCCCCGGTCGGTATCCCCTTGCGCCAGTGCGTCATCCAACGACACCGCGCCCGACAGTTCCGCAGCGCCGCTGCCGTCATCCACGGACACCAACAGGTCGACGCCGGCATCCGTGAGCACGTCGGCGAATTTCGCGCCCAGCCCGCGGTGGTAGATGACCGCTCGGGGCTTGACGTAGTCGAGCAGCTCGCGGACCTCGTTCGGCGTGTAGTAGTAGTTGATGTTCACCGGGACGGTGCGGGCCTTGAGGCAGCCGATGACCATGTCCGGGTACAGGTCGTTGTGCATGACCAGCGCCACCCGGTCCTGCCCGCATTCCCAGTTCTGCAGCGTCGCGCGCTCCCGATGTGCCCCTAACCCGTTGCCCGCCAGGAAGTTTGCCAGCCGGCGGGTGCGCTCGGCCGACTCGCGAAAGGTGCTGCGGCGGCCGCCGCATACCGTCATCGTCCGGTCCCCGACGACGTGGGCGATTTCGTCGAGAACCGCCCCTATGGTCCATTCGCTCACTGGTGTAGCCGGCCTCGGGTGATCAAGGGAGGTCAAGCGGCCGAGCCGACTTGGACGCCGAGCAGGTCTAACGCATTGTCCCGCATGATCTTTCGAACGTCGGACTCGCTGAAGCCCTTCAGCTCCTCGGCGAACGACACCGGCGATTCGAGGCCTTCCCCGTGCGGCCAGTCGGAACCGAACAGGATCTTGTCCACGCCGATGGCGCCGGCGAGGTCGGCCAGATCGTCCTCATAGTAGGGCGCGATCCAGACGTTGTTGCGCAACTGCTCCACCGGGTCCTCGGGGAAGTAATGGGGTTGGGTGTTGGCCGCCTTCTTCAATCGCTTGATCAGCCGGTGCACGAAGTACGAGCCGTTCTCGATGCTGACCGCCTTGAGCTTCGGGTGACGGGTGAACACGCCGTGCACGATCATCGACGCCATCGTGTCGTGAATGGCGCGGTCGTCGAGCAGCACCTGATCCAGCGGATCCTTGGCGCCGAAGCCCTCGAACGTCGCTTTGCCGCCCCAGGCCGCCGCGATGTGCAGATAGCCGCTGTCGGACAGGTGGAACCCGACCGGCACCCCTGCCTCGGCCAGCCGCGCCCAGACCGGGTCGTGGCTGCGATCGCCCAGCGACCGCGGCTTGACCAAGCCGGGCACCGGCGCCGGACGCACCAGCACCAGCTTGGCGCCGCGCGCCAGCACGAACTCCACCTCTTCGATGGCCTTGTCCGGGTCGGCCAGCGAGATGATCGGTGCGGCAATGATTCGGTGATCCGGACGGTCGAAGCCCCAGTCCTCGTCGAGCCACAGATTGAAGGCGTGCACCGACGCCATCGTCGCCTCGATGTCGTGCTTGAGCGCCTCCTCGACTCCGCATCCGAACGTCGGCAGCATGAACACCGTCTCGATGTCCTGGGTGTCCATCACCGCGATCCGGGCGTCGCGGTTCTGATACTCGGGGTGTTCCGCCAGCCGCTCGACCTTCATCAGCGAGGCCGGATCGACCCCGTCGGGGATCTCGCCGCGGAAGAGCAGGTCGAGGCAACCCGGCACGATGATCGGGTCGAAGGTGGGGTTGGGGATGAAATGGTTGATGCGGCCGCCGATCACGGCCCAGGTCCGCTTGCCCTCGTTGACCATCTGGACGCCCCGCCCCCTGAACTTCTTGTCCAGATGGCGGGTGAACGAGTCCAGCGGCTCGTAGTAGTGATTGTCGACGTCGATCGCCTGGTAACCCAACTCAGCCATGATCATCCTTTCCGCCATTACCGGCGAACACTAAGCGTCGGTCGAATCGAGCGACGGGAATTGCGGCGGCCGCTTCTCGAGAAAACTGGTGATGCCCTCGATGACATCGGGGCGCGGCATCGCCTCGTGCAACAAAACTTCGGCGAGCGAATTGGCCTGCTCGACGTCGCGGGTCGCGTCGCCGTATACCTGCCTCTTGATCACCGCCATCGACGCCGGGGAGCAATTCGCGGCGATGTCCTCGGCGTATTCCAGCGCGCGCTTCATCAAATCGTCCGGCGCGACAACCTCTTTGACCAGACCCAACTCGGCCGCCTCCTCGGCGAGAAACGTCCGCCCGCTCAGCAACAGATCGAGGGCGACGCCCCAGCTGGTCAGCCGCGGCAGTATCCAAGAGATGCCGAACTCCGCGATCAGACCCCGACGCGCGAACACCGCGCCGAACTTCGCGCCGGCGGCCGCGAACCGGACATCGCACATCAGCGCCTGGGTCAACCCGATGCCGACACACGCCCCGTTGACGGCCGCGATGACGGGCTTGCGCAACGTCGTCACAAAGTGCGGCGGGCGCTCCCCGACCAACTCGGCCAGATTCGTCTGACCGGCCTTCTCCATCGTCTCGCCATAGCCGGGTGCCGAACTTGGCGCGCCCAAATACGCGCCCGCGCAAAACCCCCGGCCCCGGCCGGTCAACACGATGACCCGGACGGCCGGATCCTGTTCGGCGCGATCGATCGCCGCATAAAACCCGGCGGCGATGTCGGGGCCCCAGGCGTTGAGCCGATCCGGGCGATTGAACGTCAGAACCGCCACACCGGTTTCAGTGGTCTCATACAGCACCGCCGCATCGGTGACCACGCGGTCGGCGGCGCTCATCAGACCGTCCCCTCATAGCTGATCGACTGGCGAGTTTGTACCCATACTGTATACCTATCGGTACTGCATTCCACAACTGCTGCGATCCGGCGGCGAAACCCCGACTAAACAGCGGTTTCACGCACCGCGACGCCGACTCGGGCGCCCGCGGATCGACGGCCCGGCGGGCGACGATTTTGACGCGGTCGTAACCGCCGAATCGGGTGCCGGAAATGAATATTCGGGCGGCAAACGGCCGCCGACGTGGCAAGACTTAAATGTTGTGGTGTGGGACACGTTGCTGCCACGTTTGCGTCGGCCGCGCGATCGGTAATCCCGGAACAAGCCAGCCAGTCGACAAGGGAGGTAGACGCAATGGTTGACGTCAAGAGTGGTCCGATCGAACTCGTCCGTGGCATCGTCGAGGATGCCCTCGGTAAGACCAAGCAGGTCATCGGGATCATCATCGGCAATGACAGCCTGGCCGAAGAGGGCAAGGCTCAGCAGGACAAGGCGGAAGCGCAGCGCAACGCCGGCAAGAAGGAAGCCGCCGCCGAGAAAGCCCGCGGCAAGGCCAAGGCCTACGAGGAGCGCGAGCGGGCCGAGCAGCAGTAAACGGTCAGCTAGTCGAGCGGGCCCGGTCACTGACCGGGCCCGCTTCGCTGCGTAAACCCTGCTACCGCAACGCGGTTTCCAGCAGGCCCAACCGCTGGTAGGCGTTTTCGATCTGGGCTTTCGCCTCGGCGGGCAGCTCGGCCTGCGGGGGGCGGGAGTGCGGATACGCGCCGATGGGCAGGCCCAGCAGCGATGCGGCGTACTTGAATGCGCCGCCCCAGTGGGTGAAGTAATCCGCGCGGCCGGGGTAGCAGGTCCACCAGGATCCGACGTCGAGGTCGAACTGGTCCAAGCCCGACTCACGGCCGTAGTCCATGGCCTCGACGAGTTTGTCGCTCTGGATGAGATCCCAGTATTCGGAGAACAGTCGCCGGGTGGGCGTCTCGAAAAGGTAGCCGGCGGTACCCAATTGCGCCGGACAGACGATCCCGTCGCGCAGCCAGCCGGCCCGGTAGACGGTCTTGTCGCATTCCCACACCGCGAGGCCGGGCGCCAGCTCATGCAGCATCCGGCTGCTCGCCGGCCGGAAGGCGCCTTCCTTGGTCGCGCACACCGCGGGAACCTCGTCGTAGATCCGGGCGCTCTCGGCGGGCGTCAAGACGTAACCCGAGGACGGCGAGTTGAACATGCCCAGGGCGATATCCGTCCGCGCCGCCACGTATTTGAAAAAGCGCAGCACGCCGTAACCCCCGTGCGCCTCCATCATCGGCGTTTGGATGTAGGCGATGTCGGCCCCCGCCTCCTGCGCGTGCAGCGTCAGGTCCAGGCAGTCCTTCGCCGACATCGCCGCCGTGCACGCCTGCACCACCACGTCGGGATTGATGTCGCGCGCTTCCTCGACGGCCACCTCCAGCAGGCGTTTGCGTTCCTCGAGGGTCAGCGACCAGAACTCCGCGATCCCGCTGGTACACCACAACATCGGATGCCCCAGATCACCGACGCAATAGCGCACCAGCGTCCGATAGGCCTCCCAGTCGATGTCATCGCCGTCGGTGCCGCAGAACGGCGTGTAGAGGGAGTCGCCGATCCCCCGCAATGCGCCCGACGCCCACGCCCGCGCCTCCGCTGCCGTCGCCACAATCGACTCCTTTTGTCTGCCAATCGATTTCTTCGACCCGTCGTCAGGTGAAGTCCGAACCGCCGTCGACGTTGATGTTGGCGCCGGTCATGTAGGAGTTGCGCCGCGAGGCGAGGAACGCGGCGACCGGGCCGATTTCCTCCGGCAAGCCCGCACGCGGCATGTGCGCCGGATGACCGAAATGCTTGCCGATGGCTTCCATCAGGGCGTAAGGGTCATTGCCGTCGACCCCCACCGAATTCGCCCAGCCGATCAGCGATTCCGATGCGATGCTGCCCGGCGACACCACGTTGACCATGATCTCGTCCTTGGCCAGCAGCAGAGACAGGTTTTTCGACACGCTGGTCAGCATCGACTTCGCCGCCGTGTAGGCGGGCAGCATGACGCTTTGCCGCTGCGTCGAGTGCGCGGAGAAGTTCACGATCCGGGCCCATTGCGCCTTGCGCAACAGCGGAAGCGCCGCGCGGACGCAGCGCACCATTCCCAGCACGCCGTCTTCGACGGATTGCCGCCACTGGTCGTCGGTCAGCTGCTCGAACGTGCCGGCTGCGCCCGGTCCCACCGTGATAACCAGCGCGTTGAGTTCGCCGTCCCATCGCCGGGCGAGCTCGCCGAACACCTCGCGCACCGCACCGTCGTCCCCGATGTCCGCCGTCAATCCGATCGCGTCCGGGCTACCGCGATGCGTGAGATCGGTCACCGCGGCGTCCAGGGCGTCGCGGCTGCGGCCTATCACCGCGACCCGGGCGCCTTCGTCGGCGAAGCAGCGCGCCGTTGCCAATCCCATGCCGCGGCTACCGCCGACTACCACCGCCGTGGCATTCGCCAGCCCTAGATCCATTGCGTAATCCGTAGCCCTAGTCTGGTCATTTTCGCCTGTCCAGCCGCTTTACCAAAAAGCCTACGATAGGTATTACAGTAGCAGAGGGATAATGTGACACGAAGGCGTATACGCAGGTCAAAAGAGAAGTGCCGGTAAATTCAATCGTACCGGCAGCACGGCTGCCAGACCGCATACCCGGAACGGATTTTGATGGAGGTGCCCGTAGTGGCAAAACAGGCAACCGCCGATAAGCGTCAACGACGCGAACGCGGGTCCATCAATCCCGACGACATCATCAGCGGCGCATTCGAACTCGCGGAGCAGGTGTCGATCGACAACCTGAGCATGCCGCTGCTCGGCAAACATCTCGGCGTGGGTGTGACGAGCATCTACTGGTACTTCCGCAAGAAGGACGACCTGCTCAACGCGATGACCGACCGCGCGCTGAGCAAGTACGTGTTCGCCACGCCCTATGTCGAGGCCAGCGACTGGCGTGAGACCTTGGCCAACCACGCGCGCTTGATGCGTAAGACGTTCATGGGCAACCCAATTCTGTGCGACCTGATTTTGATTCGAGCCGCGCTTTCGCCGAAGGCGGCGCGGATGGGCGCTCAGGAGATGGAAAAGGCGGTCGCCAATCTGGTGCAGGCCGGGCTGTCACCGGAGGATGCCTTCGACACCTATTCGGCGATTTCGGTGCACGTGCGCGGTTCAGTGGTGCTGCAACGGCTCTACGAAAAGAACCAGTCCTCGGACGTCGGTCCCCGGGCCATCGAGGACGCGGTTGCGATCGACCCGGAGAAGACGCCGCTGCTCGCTCAGGTGACCGGGATAGGCCACCGCATCGGCGCCCCCGACGAAACGAATTTCGAATACGGACTCACCTGCATCCTCGATCACGCCAGCCGGCTGATCGACGAGAGCAACGGATCCAAGGGCAGCAAGGCGGCGCCGTCGCGGCAGCGCAAGCCGGCCAAGTCGGCGCCGGCCCGGGGCCGGACCAAGGCGGCAGCGGCTCGCTAGCGCCCCGAAAGGGCTTGTCAGCCCTCGGGTTCCGGGACGTGGAAGTGCTCGTCGCGTAACCGGAACGCCTCCCTGGCGCCGTGCTGCGCGCGGGTCTTGACGAAGTTGAATTCGCCCGGCCCGAATTGCAGGTTGGTGCCGAACGCGTGGAACAGATAGCTGGCGACCTCTTCGCCCTGATACGCCTGGCTCTGCTCGACCAGGCGGAATGCCTCCTTGGCGATGACGACCCCGTCGGCGGGCATCTTCGCCGCCTTCTCGGCCCAGTAGCGCGCGCGGGCCGTCACCGCGCCGGGTGCGCAGGTGTCGGTGAAGATTCCCAGGTGCTCGATCTCGCCCGCCTCGATGATGTCGCCGGTCAACAGCAGGCGCCGGGCCAGCACCGGCCCGAGCCGGTGAAAGAACATGTGCAGGCTGCCGAGGGCGGGGCCCAGGAACCGTGTCGCGGGCATGCCGATCTTGGTGTCACGCGCGATGACCGAGATGTCGGTCATCAACGCAATCTCGAAGCCGCCGCCGAGCGCGTAACCGGCGATCTCCCCCACCGTCACCTTCGGGAAGCCCATGAAGTTGTGGTAGAAGCCAAAAGACTTGCGGTCCACCGTAAGTCGTCGCCGCTGGCTGGGGCGACGTTTGGCGGCCCGGTCGGCACCGGCCGCCGGGTCCGGTGGTGCGGACGAGCCGTACCATCCGTAGGCGTTGTTCATGTCCGCACCGGTGGAGAACACCCCCTCTGCCCCGCGCAGTAGCACCACCGTCAGGTCGTCGTCCTCGGCCACCTGATCAAGGCATCGGGCGACGGCCTCACGCATTGCCGCGTCATACGAGTTGCGTTGTTGGGGATTGTTCAGCGTGATGGTCGCGATGCGCCGATCGGGATCGATGTCGAAGAGCACGCGATCGTCAGAGGTGCTCGAGGCGGTCATGTATCGGACTCCTTTCGGCGCCTGCCGAACCGCGATCCGGCAAGCTTTTCCGGCCGTGACGCCAACGTGTTGACCTCGCCGGTACAGAGGACTTCGTCGTGAAGCGACAGCCGCCCGGTCGACGTGATGCCGCGTTCGCCCTCCGTGCGGGCAATGTCGAAGCGCAGCTCGGTCAACACCGGGGTCGGCCGGCGGAAGGTCACCACCAGGGATCGTGTCTTGCCGGACAGGCCGGTGACGCAATTGTGGTGCTGGATGACGCAGTCGAAGAAGACGCCCAGGAAGCCGCCGTGCACCAGGCCCGGCGGCCCTTCGTACACCAGGGGGAATTCGACACTGCCCGTGGCGTTCTCGGCGTCGAGTCGGTCGAACCGGTACTCGGGAAAGCACGGGTTGTATGCACCGATGTCGGTCGCGTGGTTGAGGTAGACGCGGCGCGGATCGTCGGGCAATTCGCCGATGCGCGGTGCGTTGTCCGCGGGCGCCGCGGCGACCAACTCGCCTTCCCACTCGGCGAATTTCTCCAGCATGGCGTCCACCGCGGGGTGTGGGTGCTCGAGGGACACCAGCAGCGAACTCAGGCGCCGCATGGCGGCAGCGGCGGCCACGGTCTGGGCAAGCGGCGCCTCGCCGAATCTGGCGTCGCCGTTGCCCGTCGACGCGCGCGCGGCATGCCCCTCCGACAAAGTCATCGCGCCACTCCTCCTCATCGCTGTGCTCTGCATCGTCGCCGGCGCGGTCATCGCGCCACTCCTCCTCATCGCTGTGCTCTGCATCGTCGCCGGCGCGGTCATCGCGCCACTCCTCCTCATCGC